>JBBSIG010000001.1:0-33329 GCA_038232215.1 Gaiellales bacterium
CGATCGCGCGTGACTTCGTCCTGCGCGGCGATCCTCAGCGGGCACACGCCGCGCTCCGGGACGCTGCGCGGTCCCTCGACGTTCGGGGCACGCACGTGCCCGTGCTCGCGCCCGGGGACGAGCTGCTCGCAGTCTGTGTCACCGGCGCCCGCTCGGCGCCTGCTCCCAACGTCCAGTGGATCGCGGATGCCGCGACGATCCTGAGGACGTCGTCGAACGAGATCGACTGGGACCGGCTCGTCCGGCTCGGCCGCGAGTGGGGCCGGACGCTCCGGCTCCGAGACTCGCTGGAGTACCTGGGGCGCCTGCCGGGGGTCGAGGTGCCGGCCGAGACGGTGAGCCTGCTGGAGGCGTCTCCTCCGACCCGGCGCGAGAGGCTCGCCCACGCCTGGGCGGCCGGCTCGCTGAACGCCCTCGGACGCCTGCCCGAGACGCTCGGGGAGCATCTCCTCGCAACAGCGGACAGGCCTCTCTCCGAGGCCCTTGCCGGCTTCGCGCGCATCCTGCGCGAGCGCTGGGGAGTTCGGCACGGCTGGCAGCTCCCTCTCGCCGGGGGGCGGCGTGCGGGCCGGATGCTCCTGGGCGGTCGGAGTCGATCCATCTGAGAGGATGATCCCCGTCTCCCTCACCTTCGACGACGGCCCCTCGACCTGGACGGAAGCCATCCTCGACCTCCTGGCCGCGCACGACGCCCACGCGACGTTCTTCGTCGTCGGCGGGAGCGCCGACCGGCGCCGCGACACACTGATGCGAATCGCGGCCGAAGGGCACGAGGTGGGGAACCACACGTGGTCGCATCCGTCCCTCGCACGCGAGTGCGACGACGGACGGGTTCGGGACGAGCTCGAGCGCACGAACGAGCTCGTGGCCGACGTCCTAGGCGCGCCGCCGACTCTCTATCGCGCGCCTCACTACGACGTCGACGAGCGGGTCGACGCGATCGCCTCGCGGCTGGGGCTGACGCACGTTCGCGGCGACGTGGCTCCGCCGGACTGGCACGATCGCTGGACTGCCGGTCTCACCGTGACGTTCGTCCTTCGGCAGATCCGACCGAACGGGATCATCGGCCTCCACGACGGCGTCCCGCCCGCGGAGGCCGGCGCTCGCAGCCGCCAGGCGACCGTGGACGCGGTCGCGGCGATCCTCCCGGGCCTCGAGGAGCGCGGACTCACATCCGTTCCCGCCTCGCGGCTCCTCGCACGGACGGAGTCGATCTGATCGCCCGCGCTGAGCCCGCTCTCCGGCGCCGGAGCTACGCGCTTCGAGCTCGCGTCGATCTCGTTCGCTCGATCGGCGTGCGGCACGCCTGGCGGCGCCTGCGGGACGATCGGCGACACGGTCAGGCGCTCGTCGAGCGTCGGGTGCGCGTGCCGGACGAGATGTGGCGGGAGGGTGCTGCGCTGCTGGGGGCCGACGTGCGAGAGCTGGCGCCCACCCTGCTGGAGTTCCGGCTCGACGGGGCGACCGTCCGCATCAGGGGGCAGACGACTCCGTTCGCGGATCCCGTCTCCACGGAGGTCGCCTCCGACAAGCCCCTCGCCTATCGGATTCTGTCGGAAGCCGGTCTTCCCGTTCCCGCGCACGCCGTGGTCGACGCCGGCGACCTCGGGGCGGCGGCCGCATTCCTCGAGCGTGTGTCGCCCCCGTGCATCGTCAAGCCGGTACGTGGCGGCGGCGGCGAGGGCATCACCGGCGAGGTACGGACGACGGAGCAGCTTCGGCGCGCGCTCACGCGCGCCGGGCGATTCGATCTGCGCGTGCTCATCGAGCAGCAGCTGGAGGGAGACTCCTACAGGCTCCTGCTGCTGGACGGGAACGTGCTCGACGTGCTCCGCCGCTCGCGGCCGCAGATCACGGGCGACGGCATTGCCACGATCCAGGAGCTTGTCTTCGCCGAGTACGCTCGCCGCATCGACGCCGGGGGGGCGGCGGGACTGAAGAAGTTCGTGGTCGATCTCGACTGCCTCTTCGCGCTCGAGCGCGCCGGCCGGCGGATCACCTCGGTTTTGCCCGCCGGGGAGGCGATCGTGATCAAGACCGCGACGAACTACAACGGCCCCGGCGAGAGCGAGACCGTCTTTCCCCCGATTCCCCGCGAGCTCGTCGAGCCGGCGCGGGTGGCCGCAGAGGCGCTCGGCGTCCGGCTGGCCGGTGTCGACGTCCTGACCACCGATCCAGGACGGCCGCTCTCGGAGAGCGGAGGAGTCGTCCTCGAGGTGAATCCGGTCCCCGGGTTGACACACCACTACAACGTGGCCGACCCGGCCCGCGCGACGCGCATCGCGGCGCCGATCCTCGAGGCGCTCTTGCAGCCGCAGGCGAGTGTCGACGGTGCGAGCCGCCGCGCGGTTCGCGCCGGACGACCGTGACGTGACGCCCTTCGCGGCCGCGAAGGGCGTCTTCGTCGCAACCGGCGACGAGCGGCAGCAGATCGAGGGTCTCGGCTTCGAGCCGCGGGCGCTCATCCTCTGGTGGGCGCTCCAGACGGGCGAGGGGGTCGAGCGGGGCAACCGCGGCGGGCTCGGCTTCTCGGCGAGGGGATCGCGAAGCGCAGCCGTCGCCTGGGCCTCGGACGACCAGGCCGCGCCCACGCGAACTGCGCGCTGGGGAGAGGAGGCGGCCCTCGTCGGGCTCGACGATGCAGCCGCCCCCGCTCCGGCGCTCCGAGCCGAGCTCTCCTGCTTCCATCCGGACGGCTTCGCGCTCGAGTGGTCCGTTCGCCCGGCCTCTGCCTGGACCGTCCACTACCTCGCGCTCGGTGGAGACGACCTCACCGGCTCACGCGTCGGCTGGCTCACGACGCCGGTCTCGCCGGGGCGCCAGCGCGTTGCCGGTGTCGGCCTCCGGCCGGACGTCGTCCTCGTCGCGCCCACCGGCCTCGAGCATCTGGCGACGCCCACGCGCGGGCTGTCGGCGGGCATCGGCGCCGCGGGCGCCCGGCGCAGGCAGGCGGGGGTCGGCTTCGCCTCCCGCAACGGGGCCGAGGCCGGCGACGTGGCCGGCGGGCAGCGCGGCGACGCAGCCGTCGTGGCCGTCTCGGGCCGGGACGAGTTCGCAGCGCTCGCGACTGTCGCCTCGCTCGATCCCGACGGGCTCACGATCGACTGGGCAGACGTCTGGCCGACGCCCAGGCGGATCCCTTACCTGGCGCTCGCGGGAGTTCGGTGCATGGTCGGGACGGACTTCTCGCCGAGCTCGCCCGGCGCGGGTCGCACGCGCGTCGGCTTCCGTCCACAGGCACTGCTCCTCTTCACGTGGGGACTCGGCGCCTCCTCGCAGCCCACGGACATCGGCCGGCTCAGCATCGGAGGCGCCTCCTCTCCCGGCGCGAGCGGTTGCGCGAGCTGGGACGACCGGGACGTCGAAGCCCGCCCCACGAGCACGCACGTGTGCTCGTCCACGGGAGACGTGATCGTCGTGACGAACACGCAGACGGGCGGCGTGCACGCCGCCGCCTCGCTGCGCTCGCTCGACTCCGACGGCTTCACGCTCGACTGGAGCCGGTCGGACGGGCTACGCCGGCAGTTCGTCTACGTCGCGCTCGCGGCTCCGGGCCGCCCGGGGCTGAACGAGATCGTCCGCAGGTCGGGCACGCGGATCGCGTCGGCCGTGAAGAGGGTGCGTCAGCGAATCGCGGAGCGCCAGCGCTCGGCGTCGTCCCGCGGTGCGTAGCCGAGCGATCTTCGCGCCTCCTCGAGGTCCCAGAGGCGCCAGGTGTTCGCCGAGACGCCGTAGAAGACGCCGTAGCGAAGCGACGGCGGCGCCTCCAGGCAGCAGCTCACGAGATGCACGAGGTCTCCGTGGGTGAGGAGCGTGGCCAGGTGGCGCGCGCTCGCCGGGCGATTCTCGCGGTTGACCGTGCCGATCCGCAGGCAGACGACCGAGAGGCCGTGCTCGTCGGCGTAGAGTCGCCCCGCTGCCTCGCCGAAGGCCTTGCCGAGGCCGTACGCTCCGTCCGGCCGGATCGGCGCGTCCACGCCGAGCCGCGGGAAGCTCGCGGGATCGAGCTTGCCGTAGTCGCCGGCGACGACGGATGCATACGGCTCGTCGCGCTCGTACATGCCGACGACGTGGTTGGAGCTTGCGAAGACGAGGCGGCGGACTCCCGCGAGGCGTGCAGCCTCGAGCGCGTTTCGCGTTGCCGGCAGGTTGTTCTCGTACACCGACTCCCAGGAGGCGGCAGCGTCCGGGTCGGCGGCCAGGTCGACGACTGCGTCCACCCCCTCGAACGCGGGCCGGATCTCGTCGAGCCTCTTCATGTCGGCGACGACGTCCGTCCCGGAACCGCGGCTCGCGTCGAGGCCCCGGACGGCGTAGCGATCGCTCAGCCCGGCGCGCAGGATCCCGCCGATCAGGCCGCCGGCCCCGGTGATCAGGATGCGCTGCTTTCCGTCTGCTGCGAGTGGTCGGACGACCGCCCGCTCTCTAGAAGCGGGACGACGCAGCTGCCGGAAACGCCCGAGGACGTGCACCCGAGCCATCATGCCGCAGGTGCGCGAGACGGGCACGGGGAGCGCCGGGGCCACTCACTAGACTCGCTCGCCATGCTTCCGAAGCGATTCGGGGATCGTGACGACGTCGCCTCCGTCCGACTCGAGGCGGGGGGGCTCGAGCCTGGGCAGGAGGCAGAGACGCGCCGTCGCCTCGCGGGACGCGTGCTCGCCCGGCGCGGTCACGGGCAGCTCGTGTTCCTCGACCTCGTCGACCGCTCGGGGCGGATCCAGCTGCTCTGCGACATGAGCCGCTCGGGACCCGTCGAGGTCGACCTCGGTGACGTGATCGGTGTGACCGGAGCCCCGGCGCGAACACGGAGGGGTGAGCCCTCGCTCGCCGTTGACGAGCTCGTGCTGCTCGCGAAGATCCGGCAGCCGCTGCCGGACACGTTCCACGGCCTCACCGACACGGAGGCGCGCTACCGCCGCCGCTACCTCGACCTGATGATGAACCCCGAGTCGAGGGCGGACGCGCTCCTCCGCTCCCGGATGGTGAGCGCGATCAGGCGCCGGCTCGACGCGGAGGGCTTCGTCGAGGTCGAGACGCCGATCCTGCAGCCGCGCTACGGCGGCGCCTTCGCGGAGCCGTTCGTCACCCACCACAACGAGCTGGACCGCGACCTCTACCTGCGCATCGCGACCGAGCTCTACCTGAAGCGGCTCATCGTGGGCGGCCTCGAGCGCGTGTACGAGATCGGCAAGGACTTCCGCAACGAGAGCGTGTCGTACAAGCACCAGCCCGAGTTCACGATGCTCGAGTGGTACGAGGCATTTGCCGACTACCGGGACACGATGGTGCGGATCGAGGAGCTCGTGGGAGCGGTGACGGCGGAGGTGACCGGCGGGACGACCGTCGGCTTTCGCGGGCACGAGGTCGACCTGGCCCCGCCCTGGCGGCGCGTCGAGCTCGTCGACGCGCTCGCCGAGCACGGGCTCTGGACGCGCGACCCCGACGAGCTCCGCGCCCGCTTGACCGAGCGAGGGGTAGACACGCAGCACGACGGGACGTGGGCCCAGCTCGTCGACCATGCGCTCGGCCACTTCGTCGAGCCGGCGCTGATCGAGCCGACGATCCTGCACGATTATCCCGTCGAGCTCTCGCCGTTCGCGCGGACGACCGACGACGATCCCACGATGGTCGAGCGCTTCGAGTACTTCGTGGGCGGGATGGAGCTCGGCAACGCCTTCACGGAGCTCAACGACTCGGTGGAGCAGGCCGAGCGCTTCGCGCTGCAGGCGGGCGAGCGGCAGGCGGGCGACCCGCTCGCCGAGGGCGGCGACCCTGACTACGTCGAGGCGCTCTCGTACGGGATGCCGCCGACCGGCGGGATCGGGCTCGGGATCGACCGGTTGGCGATGGTGCTAGCCGGGCGCGAATCCATCCGCGACGTGATCCTGTTTCCCGCGCTCCGCGAGCGGCGGTAGCCGTGAGGACGGCGCTCGCGGCGGTCCCCGCGCGCCTGCGCGAGGCCCCCGGTCTCGTGCCCGGTCTCGTCGCCCTGAGCGTCTTCTTCGTCTGGGCGTTCCACGGCGGCGGCTACGCGGCCACGGTCTGGTACCCAGGAGCGCTCCTGCTGCTCGCCTTGCTCGGAGTGGTCGCGCTCGCCTTCCGAGGGCTGGTGCGCGACCTTCCTCGCCCCGTCCTCCTCGCCTCGGCCTTCCTCTCGGCCTTCACGGTTTGGAGCTACCTGTCCATCTTCTGGAGCGGCGTCAAGGGCGACGCCTGGGACGGGGCCAATCGCACCCTCCTCTACCTCACGGTGTACGCCCTCTTCGCCTGGCTCCCGTGGCGGCCCTGGGCCGCGGGGGCCGCGCTCGGAGCGCTCTCGCTCGCCGCCACGGCGACGGGCGCGATCGTCATCTGGCAGGCGAGCACGTCGTCCGACCCGTCCACCTTCTTCATCGGCGCCCGCCTCGCGGACCCGCTCGGCTACGCGAATGCTCTCTGCGCCCTCTTCCTGATGGCGCTCTGGCCGGCCCTCTACCTCGCCTCCCGGCGGGGACTCCCGGCGCTCCTGCGCGGGGTCTTCCTCGCCGCGGCGGGGATTCTCGTCGAGCTCGCGCTCCTCTGCCAGAGCCGCGGCTCGCTCTTCGCCGCGCCGGTCGTCGTCGCGTTGTACCTCGCGGTCGTCCCCGGCCGAGTGCGCTCCGTGCTCGCGCTGGGCTCCGTGGCGGCTGTCGCCGGCCTCGCGCGCGGCACCATGCTCGCGGTCTACCCCGCCGCTCAGGACGGAGATCTCCACGCCGCGCTCCTCGACGCACGCCGCACCCTCGGGCTCTCGGCACTCGTGCTGCTCGGAATCGGCACGGCCGTCGCGCTGGTCGATCGGCCCCGCCTGATCACGGAGAGCCTCGCGCGGCGGGCCGGCTGGGCCCTAGCCGCGATCGGCGTGGTCGCCGTGCTCGCGGGGTCGGCCCTGCTCCTGACCCTCGAGAGGCCCACCGATCGGGTCGCACAGGGGTGGCGGGAGTTCACCGCCGGCCAGACGAGCAACCCGGAGGGCTCCTACCTCACCGGCGGCCTCGGCAGCAACCGGTACGACTTCTGGCGGGTGGCGGTGAAGGAAGTTGTCCGGGCGCCGGTGGTCGGCGTCGGCGTCGACAACTTCGCGATCGACTACCTGCGCGAGCGCAGGAGCCTCGAGGAGCCGCTCTACCCGCACAGCCTCGAGCTCCGCGTGCTGGCGCAGACGGGAATCGTGGGCGCCGCCCTGTTCCTCGGGTTCCTGCTCCTCGCGCTCGCCGCCGTCTGGCGGGCCGGCGTGCGAAGCGGCCCCGGCGCCGGTCTCGCCGCCACCGCCGTCGTCGTCTTCGGCTACTGGCTCGTGCACGGGTCCGTCGACTGGTTCTGGGAGGCGCCGGTGCTCGGCGGGATCGCGTTCGCGGCCCTCGGCCTCGCCGCGCGGGCGCGCGGAGCCGACCCCGAGCGCTCCCGGGCTCGCTCGCCGCGCCCGGGAAACCGGCTCCTCCTCGGCGCTCTCGTCGCGGCCGTGGCGGTCGCCGGTGTCTGTTCGTACGCCTTGCCCTGGCTGAGCGCCGAGTACGTGAGCCAGGCGGCCGAGTCCTGGCCGGCCGATCCCGACGAGGCCTTCGACCGCCTCGACCGCGCCCGTCGCCTGAACCCGCTCAGCGATCAGCCGGACCTGATCGCCGGCGCGATCGCGGCTCGGCTCGACGATCGAGCGCGGATGCGGCGATCGTTCCGGCGAGCGCTCGTGCGGAATCCATGGAGCTGGTACGCTCGCCTCGAGCTCGCCGTCGTCGAGTCCAGCTCGGGCAGACGCGAGCCGGCATTACGGCAACTGAACGCCGCGCGTAGGCTGGATCCGCTGGAGCCCACCATCCAGGCCGCGATCCGCGAGGTCCACGCAGGGAGGCAGCTCTCTCAGCGCGAGCTCGAGCGGACGCTCCTCGAGCGCGCAGCCGCGCGCGAGAAGTAAAGAGTCTTTGAGCGTGCCGTTGACAGGGTCGGGCGGCGCACGTACTGTTTCGAACGGAAGTAGGGGCTTCCGCGTTCAGAACCTGCGGCGTTCGTCTAGGAGGAAACTGTGGCAAAAGTGATGACAGGGCTTGCGGTGATGGTCACCGCGCTCGCGCTCGCCTCGACCGCGCTTGCGGGCAACGGGGGAGTGACGAAGGGATACAAGGGACAGGGCGCAAGCGTTCAGAGCCAGATCTCGAGCGGCGTCGAGGGCAAGAGCGGCGTCAAGGGTCGCGTGGTCAGCCGCACCGCTCCAGCGGCGGCGAACCGGGCGACTCCGGCGAAGGCGACCCCTCAGACGCAGGGCGCTGCGACGATCGGCAAGCTGCCGTTCACGGGTCAGGACCTCGGTCTGCTCGTGGCCGGCGGGATGCTGCTGTTGATCGTCGGGGCGGGCTTCCGGCGGCTCAGCCGCGAGAACGCCTAGCACTCGGCTAGCAACAACCACGCAGCACGCCGCAGGCCCAGTCCGTCCGGCGTCCCCGAACGGGTCAAGTTCGACCAGAGGACTGTCGAAGAGAGCTGCATGAGCACATCGCCCGCCCGCTTCGAAGTATCTTCCGCCCCGGACCTCCGGGGCGGAAGGCGTGGATGGGTTCGATTCGCTCCGGGCGTCAGCTGGACGGCCACGTGCCTCGCGGTCGACGGGCTCATGCTCGCGGCGGGTGCGGCAACGGCGGCGTTCGGCTCGCGCGCGGCGGGCGTACCCTCGCCCTCGCTCGGCTGGTTGATCCTCTTCCCGCCGCTCGTCGTCTCGCTGCTGGCGGCGCGCGGGGCGTACACCCCGCGGCTTCGCCTGCAGATCCTGGACGACCTCCGTCTGGCCGTGGTCGCCACCTCCGTCGCGACGACCGCGCTCATCTCGCTGCGCGTCCTCGCGACCGGAGACCCGAACATCGCCGCCCAGTCGGTGCGGCAGTGGCTGTTCGCCACCGCGTACCTGGCCGCCGGCCGCACCGGGCTCCTCCTCGCCCAGGTGCGCGCGCGCAGGCGCGGGGAGGACGTGCAGCCGACGCTGATCATCGGAGCGGGGAAGATCGGTCAGCTCACCGCGCAGCGACTCGCCGAGCAGCCCGAGCTCGGGCTGAAGCCGGTCGGCTTCCTCGACAAGGAGCCGCTCGACGACGGCCGCAACACCGCGGGCCTGCCCGTCCTCGGAGCCAGCTGGGACCTGACGGACGTCATCTCCAGGTACGGCGTCAAGCACGTGATCCTCGCCTTCTCGACCGCCCCGCACGCGGTCATGCTCGACATCGTGCGCCGCTGCGAGGCGCTCGGAGTGGCGCTCTCGTCCGTTCCGCGGCTGTTCGAGAAGGTGCAGAGGGACGTCACGGTCGAGCACCTGGGCGGCCTGCCGCTCATCTCGCTCAGATCGGCAGACCCCAAGGGGTGGAAGTTCGCCATCAAGTACGGACTCGACCGCGTCATCGCCGCCGTCTCGCTCCTGCTGGCGCTGCCCGTGCTGCTCGTGACGGCCCTAGCGGTGTGGATCTCCGTCGGTCGCCCGATCCTGTTCAGCCAGGAGCGGGTGGGGCGCGACGGACGCATGTTCTCGATCCTGAAGTTCCGCTCCATGAAGCACGCTCCCCGCAGCGAGGAGGCGTTCGACCCCTCGGTGCTCCTGCCCGCGGGTCGGGCGCCCGGCGGCGTCGAGGGAGCGGACCGCCGGACGCGCACGGGAGCGATTCTCAGGAAGACGTCGATCGACGAGCTGCCGCAGCTCCTGAACGTGCTCAAGGGCGAGATGAGCCTCATCGGCCCCAGGCCGGAGCGGCCCGAGTTCGTGGAGCTCTTCGAGCAGCAGATCTACCGCTACCAGGAGCGGCACCGCGTGAAGTCCGGGATCACCGGCTGGGCCCAGATCCACGGCCTGCGCGGCAACACCTCTCTCGCGGACCGAGTCGAGTGGGACAACTACTACATTCAGAACTGGTCGTTCTGGCTCGACGTCAAGATCGTGCTGATGACCTTCGTCGCCATCTTCCGTTCCAAGGAAGTCGAGTAACGGGAGCTCCGCTCGCCGTCCGAGAGGTACGCTCGTCCGGGGCGCTGCTCCGGGCGTCGAGAGTGACGTAGGTCACCCGCGCAGGAAGCGCCCCGGACCGCCCAACCCTCAGGAGAAAGATGCGTCTCTCTCTCGACCGGCCGGTACAGCTCGCGAAGCGGCTACGGCGGAGGTTCTATCTCGCCGACTACGACGACGAGAACCTCCGCCTCCGCTGGCTGCGAGCCGCGCCGGAGGCTCCGTACACCGAGCGAGTCTTCGACGTCCGGCCCGACCCCGCGAGCGTCTCTTCGGTGCTCGTGTTCAAGCCCGACGAGATCGGCGATGCCGTCTACTCGCTTCCCGCTGTCGTCGAGCTGCGGCGCTGGTTCCCGAAGGCGAGGGTGTATCTGCTCTGCCAGCGGCTCACCCGCAGCCTGTTCGAGCGCAGCGGGCTCTTCGACGAGATCGTCGCGGTGGACCCGAGGACGAGACTCTCCCGACCCACGTTCTCGGTCGAGAAGGCGCTGGCGGGCTTCTCAGTCCGGTCGTTCGACGTGTCGATCTTCCTTCGCACCTATCAGGCGTACTTCGACCAGTTCCTGCGCATCCCGAGCGAGATCAAGGTTCATCCGATCGACCCGCTGATGCGCTCGGACTCGGTGTATCGAGCGCACGTCTCGCTCTGGGCCGAGGAACGGCGCCACCAGTCGCTGCAGCTCCTCGAGATCGTGTCGCGCCTCACCGGACGCACGTACACGTTCGACGACGTGAGCTTTCCCGACTTCGAGTGGACGGACGACGACCGCTCGGCTCCCGAGCGCGCGTTCGAGGGCGCCGCGCCGCCCCGGTATGTCGTCGTGCATCCGTTCGCGAAGCACGAGACGCGTCAGTACCCGCTCGAGTACTGGGTGCGCCTGCTCTCGGATCTACGCCGGCGGCTGGCTGCGACCTGGGTGATCGTCGGCGGCCCGGACGACCCCCGGCTCGAGAACCTGCCCGGCGTCGTGCAGACCCAGGGGCGCCTGTCCCTCTCCCAGAGCGGATACCTCGTCTCGCGGGCGAGTGCGTTCGTCGGCGTCCTGAGCGGCCCGGCGCACTGGGCCGGAGCGCTGGGGGTGCCTACGGTCACGATCATGAGCGGACACTCCATGCCCGTGGAGTGGGCGCCGCTCGGGCGCTCGCACGTTATCCGCGCGGATGTGCCGTGCGCGCCGTGTCACCAGCCCACGTGTCCCGTGTACGGGCTCGCCTGCCTGCGGGAGCTGCGTCCGGAGCGGATCGCACCGGAGATCGAGCGATTCCTCGAGTCCGCGCTTACGGGGTCCGAAGCGGGAAAGGCTCGAGCCGCGGCGCCGGGTTGATCGTCGCCTGAGTCGTCTGCGCCGAGCCTGATCAGGAAGTCGGGTCGCTGCGGCGGTCCGGCTCGAAGCCCTCGAGGACGAGCGACGGAGTGGTCTCGGTGAGCTGGAGACGGGCTTCGACGCCGTACCGCTCCTCGATCAGGGCAGCCGCTTCCCGCAGGTGGGGGCGGCGGTGCAGGCTTCCGTGTGCGTCGCTGGCTACCAGGTCGCCGCGTGCCGTCTCGAGCAGACGCCAGGCGGCGGCCTCGGCGCCGTCGCCCCAGCGGCCGAGCAGGCTCGGCGCGACGACCTGCATCAAAGCGCCGTCGCGGCGAGCTGCGTCGACGATGTTCGGCTCGCGCTGGATGGCTCGCGAGCGTTCCGGATGCGCGAAGATCGGTACGAGACCGAGCTCCGCGAGCCGGGCGCCCGCGACGTCCAGGAACCCGGCCGGCGTCAGAGGCTGGACCTCGACGAGCAGGTATCTCCCGGCGATCGCCCTCGTCTCGAGATCCTCGTCCGAGGCGGACACCACGCTGTCCGGGCCCATCTCGGCCCCGAGCCGCGTCCGGAGCGCGATGCCTCTCGCTGCCAGCTCGGCGTCGAGCGCCTCGAGCGCCGCGAGCGCCCGCGCGTGGTTGGTCGTAAAGCGCCGTGAGTAATGCGGTGTGCAGACGACCGCGGTGATGCCGTCACGGACGAGGGCGCTCGCGAGCGCAACCGCCTCGACGCTCGTCGCCGGACCGTCGTCCAGCTGCGGCACGAGGTGACAGTGGGTGTCGATCAAGTGGCCGAGCTTGCGCTCAGCGGCTTGCGCGCTCCACGGGGTGCCCACGCCGCCTGGTACACGCGCTCGTGGTCGCTCAACCACCGCTCGCCGTCGTCGTCCGACGCGACGGGCTCGACCGCTTCGACGGCGCGTTGCCAAGCTGCCGGCTCGCGGAGCGCTCGAACTCGCTCCACGATCGCGGCGACGGTGGGCTCCACCGCGATCACGCCGGGGTGTGCGCCGATCGCCTCTCTGAGACCGCCCCGGGGCGAGATGAGCACCGGTCTGCCCGCGGCGAGCCACTCGAGCACCGTGTACGGAGGGCCTCCTGGCTCCTTCCAGAGCGAAGGGACGATCCCGAGGTCGCAACGCTCGAAGAAGGAGCGCTTCGCCGCTCCGCTCACCTGGCCCTCGTATCGAACCTCGGATCGGCGGGCAGCGGCCTCCACCCGCTCGCGGAGAAGCCCGTCCCCCGCGACGTGAAGCGTGCAGCCCGCTGCGGCGATGGAAGCTGCGGCGTCGAGCAGGACGTTGACGCCCTTGGTCACGCCGAGCGACCCGATGAACCCGATCGTCGCGAGCTCGCGCGAAGGTGGAGAGAGCGGCCGGTCGAACGGCGAGCTGAACGCGTGCTTGATCACGTGGAAGGAGGCGCTCGGGAAAAACGACGAGTGCGTCTCCGCGATAGAGCGCGAGACTGCGATCACCTGGCCGACCGCACCGCTCCAGCGGCCGAGCCGGCGTCTCCTCAGTCCGCAGAGCAGCGGGTGGGGCCGGCAGGGAGTTCCGTCCGGCTGCAGCAGGGTCACGCGCGGGCAGAGCAGCTGGTAGTCGTGCAGCGTGTGCACGACCGGGACTCCGAGGCGTCGGCAGACCTCCCACACCGCCGTGCTGAGTCCCGGCAGGTTGTTCGAGTGCACCAGGTCGGGACGTTGTGAGGCGATCGCTTCCGCCAGCCGCCGCGAGGGACGAGCGAGGACGTCGCCCGCATGGTTCTGCAGTCGCCGAACGGGACTCTCGCGCCAGTCGCGGCCGTGGAGGACGACTGACGCCGCCTCGGGGTCGCCGACCGGAAACGCGCTCAACACCGAGACGTCGTAGCCGCGGGCGCGCAATCCGTGGGCCAGGTCGGCGACGTAGCGCTCGGCGCCGCCGAGTGACGTATCGGCTCCGTGCGCGTTGACGAGGAGGAGGCGCTTCAAGCGGCCGTCGGCGATGGCTCGTGCTCTGCCCGCGGAGGCAGAGCCGGGCGCTCCGGAGCGGTGGCGGCAAGGCCGACACCCACTACGAGCATGCCCAGGAAGGCCGTTGGAAAACCGGTGAACGACGCGCGCGTGACGGCGTCCAGGAGCACGACCGCCAACAGGCCGAGCACGACCCAGCCCGCCTGCTGCCTGCGCGCAGTGGCCCCTCGGGCGAGCACGATCAGGCGGCCGAGCAGCGAGAGCTGGACGATCAGGCCGACGAAGCCCACGTCTGCGATCGTTGCGAAGTAGCCGGAGTCGACGGCCGCGAGGTTGGGCTGGTTCGGCGCGAGCCGGGTCTGGCTGACGCCCACCCTCGCACGCTCGGCCGCGGTGCCGACGACCCCGACGCCCCGGCCGAATGCCCAGTCCGAGGAGTCGCCCAGGGCGACTTTCCAGGATTGCGTGCGCCCGTTCACCGTCAGGTACGTCGACGAGCTGCCCTGGAACGTTCGGGTCTCGGTTCCGCCCGAGGAGGCGATCAGCGTCGCCACGCCGCCGAAGAGCGCGGCGGCGAGTAGGAGCACGGCGGTCGCCGTCCGGCCCTGACGGGCGAGCCAGAGCCCGATCAGCGCGAGGCCGATCAGCAGCGCGGTGCGCACGAATGACACGAGGAGACCGAAGGCGAGGAGCCCGAGCGCAAGCGCGACGAAGAGACCGCGGTTCCTCCAGAGGAGCACCGCCGCGATGCCGAAGAGCAGGAAAGCCGCGTAGTCGAACGGCTCGTCGAAGGTCCCGAAGCTGCGGAGATACGGCCCGATCGTTCTCACCTGGGCGCCGTATGCGTAGCCGAGGTCGACGAGGCGGGCACCGCCAAGGACCTGCTGCAAGAGGCCGTACAGTGCAGCGCCGCAAGCTGTCGCCGTGAGCGAGGCCACCGCCCAGCGGAACGTCCGGCGGGGATCGTCGAGCGAGAGGCCGACGAGGAGCAGCAGGAGCGGCTCGGACACGAGCCGAACCCCGTGGAACCAGCCGGGGCCGAAGCGGCTCCCACCCGTGACGCCCGCGCCGATGTCGAGCACGTAGAGGCCGATCAGGAGCAGGACCAGCACGATGAGCGGACGATCGGCCCGCCAGCCCAGGCGGGCGCCTCGCCGTTGCACGAGCAGCACTCCGGCTCCCAGGGCGGCGGCGATCGTGACGACGTCCTTCGTCGCCCCGAGCTGAGGAGACACGAGTACCTTGAGCGTGGGAAGTGCGGCGAAGTACGGGATCGTGAGCGCCACGGCGACGTGGGGCACGACGATGTACCCGACGAGGACCAGCAAGAACGTGCACAGGCCAAGCAGGATTCCGAGGGTGAGCGTGCCTCCTGCTCGCGTCGACCACACTGCTGTGAGCAGCGTGAGGGCGGCACCGACCGCAGCCGTCGCGGCGTCGGCCCCGAGCACGGCGGGACGGAGCCGGCCCATCTAGGCGGTTGCTCGGAAAATCGAATGCCGCCCGGGGACGTCCCGGCGCCGTGCCGGGGGCGTCAGCCGGCGCCGCTTGATCTTCCGATCGATCGTCTAGCCCCGGTAGTAGCTGTAGCTCTCGTCGGGCAGTGCGTCCGTGAAGACGGCGCCCATCGTCTTCGGGGGCCAGCTCTGCGACTGCCGGCTGAGCGCGCGCAGCGTGCGGCGCGTCACCTTGCCCTGCCGGACGACGATCAGCACGACGTCCACGTGGCGCGAGAGCTCGGCCATCTCGACCGTCAGCAGCGCGGGTGGGGTGTCGAGGATCAAGACGTCGGTGTCGCGGCTGAGGTCTGCCAGCAACTCCGGCAACTGCGGGGAATGAGCGACGGTTCCGACCGGAACGGAGCCCCCTGCGGGGAGGAGTCGGAGCGACTCCGCGCTCGGGCCGTCCGGACCGGTCTCGCGGCCTCGAACGAGCGCGTGGGCCATTGCGGCCCGCTGAGCGGTCGGCCTGCTGCCGTTCAGCGTGACGGTCCAGAGCGCCTCCTCGAGGTCGGCGTCGTTGCCGATCACCTGCGCGACCCCGAGCGCGTCTCTCGGGATGCGGAAGATGTCTCCGAGCGACGGCTTGCGCACGTCGAAGTCGGCGATCAGGACGTCTGCGCCGCGCCGGGCGAACGCCACGGCGAGATTCGAGGCAGTGGTGGTCTTGCCCTCGCCGGCCGTCGCGCTCGTCACCGCGATGATGGTCCGCTCGGAGTCCTTGCGCATCCGCGCGAGGTTCGACGCGAGCAGGGCGTAGGTATCTCCGTAGCGCTCCTCGTTGCGCCCGAACATGACGAGCCGCGCACGTCGGGGCAACGTGCCGATGGTCGCCAGCACGGGTATGTCGAGCAGCTCTTCGATGTCCGCCTCCGACCGGACCGTCGTGTCGAACGCCTCCCGGGCACCGACGAGGAGTAGGGCGATGACGAGTCCGATCGATGCTCCGAGGATCGAGTCCTTCACGGGAGCCGGCCGGGTCTTCGTCGCCGATCTCGCGTGCTCGACGAGGATCGCGTTGCCGCTGATCAGCTTCCTGAACGTCGTGAGCCTGGTCAGCTGGTCGTTGAGGGTCGTGCTCCTACCGACGGTCGCGATCTGAGCCCTGAGCTGGGCGATCGCGTTGTCGACGCTCGCACCGATCACGTCTCCGCGCCAGCCCGGATACGCCGATGCGACGGCGTCCGCGATCCTCGCGGCGCGCGCGGGGTCGTCGGTGCTCGCCGAGAAGGTGAGGGCGTTGCTCCCTCCGCTCACGCCCGTGACGGCACGAATCGCAGAGCCCGATCCGAGCGAGCCTCCCGTCCGCTCGGCTACGCGATCGTAGAACTGGGGCGAGTTGGCGAGGGACAGCTCCGCGTCGTCCAGCCTTTGCGGGTCCTGGTACGGGGGCTGGATCCCCGTGACCGCATACGCGAGGTCGTTCGTGCCGGTGAGCAGGACTTGCGCGCTCGCCGCGTACTGCGGCCCCTGGAGCTGTCGCATCGTGTTGACGGTTGCGACGCCGACCGCGACGAGAAGTGCGATCAACCACAGCGACCGGCGGAGAGCCGCCCTGAGGGCCTCGACGCCGCCCGGCCTCACTGGAACCCACCGGCTGGTCGAGTGGCGGCCCGCGGACTCGGCGTACGCGACGGCGTCGAGCTGTATGCAGCGCCGATCTCAGTCATGTCCGATTCTCCGCAGGTTAGCCGTTGTCGATCCGAACGGAGGTCGCCCCTTCTTCGGCTCGCTTCCATGATTCCCTCTCGATCTCGCATGTGCCGGTCGCCCGGGCTCGAGGTTCAAGTCGTCCGCAGCCCGCCACGTCTCATCCCTCGGTTGGGGGGCGCCGCCCTCCGAGGAGCTGCCGATCTCGAAGCGAGGTCGCAATCAACCTGCGGGAGCTGCTCGTGCCTGGAAGCCGTTCCAAGACTCATCGCTCGCCGACGCGTTTGCTCGCTCTCCTCGGGATCCTGCTTCTCCTCGCCACCGTGCTCGCGGGCGAAGCCTCGGCTCGGCCGGCCGCGCGCACGGTCCAGGTCGCGATCCCGCTCGCCGGAGTTCGTTGGGACGGTCGAACGTTCACGACCGCGCTCGCGCTGCGACGCCGCCTCGAGCGACGAGGGAACAGCTTCGACATGTTTCTCCGCAAGCATCCGAGCGCCGTCGCCTCGTTCCGGCTGAGGGAGGTGCGGGTCGGCGGCAAGGTCTTCTACACGAACGGGGCGGCTCGAGCCCGCCTGCGATCCGCGGGAATCAGCGACCGGCGCTGGCGTGTGTCCCACGCTCGCAAGGTCGCGACCCTCGCGTACAACGAGTGGGCGATCCGCCACCGGCGCGCAGCCCCGAACGCGTCGGCCTCTAGCGTCGAGCGGCCCGAGCTCGGGCCGACGATGGCCGTCGACGGCTCCACGGCAACCCGTTGGGCCTCAGCGCACCTGGACGGGCAGTGGTGGCAGATCGACCTCGGCAGCGTGCGCTCGATCAGCGGTGTGAGATTGAACTGGGCGAGGGCGTACGCGTCGCGGTACAGAGTCTCGACGTCGGTCGGGGGCAAGCGCTTCGCCGTGGCTACGGAGCAGACGATCGACGGCCCCGGGTGGCGGTCGACTGGCTTCGCGCCCCGTGCTGCCCGGTACGTGAGGATCCTCGGCGTCTCCCGTGCCACGCGGCTCGGGATCTCTCTGCGGAACGCGCGGGTCTACCGGCTCGGACCACGCGCGGCGGGTCGCCCCCCGGCCTCGCCCGAGCTCGCGAAACCAGGCGAGGTGACCGAGGGCGACTCGAGCGAGCAGCCTGTCGATCAGGGCGCTGCGCCTGCGGCGCTTCCACGCTTCGGGATCTCGCCCGGTTACAAGATCCTCAACCGCTCGCCGGCCGACCGTGCCTTCGAGCTCGATCAGATGAAGGGCGCCGGCGCGCAGATCGTGCGCCTCGACTACGTCGAGCCGGAGAAGGCCGACGTCGTCATCGAGGAGGCGCTCGCGCGCGGCCTGGAGCCGCTTCTCTGTGTGGGAGGAACCACGCGGGCGCCCGGGCCTTCGCTCTCCGACTACACAGCCCTGGCCACCACGGCGGCGGCGAGGTGGGGCGGGAAGGTTCGTTTCTTCGAGCTGATGAACGAGCCCAATCTGAACGGCTGGACCTCCGCGACGTACACCCCCTACCTGAAGGAGGCCTACGCCGCGATCAAGCGATCCAGCCCGGGCGCGACGGTCCTCACCGGCGGGTTCTTCACCGCTCCGCCCGGGACCGACGCCTACGCGCCTAGCTGGATGCAGGGCATCTACGCGCACGGCGGCAAGGGGAGCTTCGACATGGTCGCCGTGCACCTGTACGAGGACCCCAAGGCACGCGGCGCGTGGAACATCTGGGATCAGACCTTCAGCCTGACGCCCTCCGTCCGCTCGGTGATGGACGCAAACGGAGACGGCGACAAGCTGATCGTCTCCACCGAGTCGGGCGCCAACGTGGACAAGGTGGGCGAGGAGAAGCAGGCGATCACGGTGCGGGACGCCTACACGGAGTTCGCGTCCCGACCGAACACCGGGTTCATCATCCAGTACTCGATGATGAACGACGATGTGAACGGCTACGGGATGTTGCGAGACGACAGATCGCGGCGCCCTGTCTGGGACGTGTTCCACCAGCTCGCGACCGGGACCTAGCTCCTCTGCCCGAGACCGGCCGGGCGGGGGCCAGCCGCGGCCGGCGTGTCCCGGCAAGTCGGAAGCGGACCTGCGTCTACGACACTCCCGGCCGGCGCCTGGTTGCGAGAAGCCCTCGCAGCATGCCGGCGGACTCCGCCGATCGCTCGCGCTGACCCGCCACGCGCCACACCGCCGAGCGCACGGCCACGCCGGCCGCGATCAGGGCGATGGTGGCAGTCGCGGACAGGGGCGCGAGCTGAGCACGGATCATGGCCGCCTCCGCGCGACCGATCCGGGCGGCTCGCGCGGGATCGCTCCACGTCTGGCTCGCCGAAGCCTTCCCGATGTGCACGAACTCGGCCTCGCCCGCGAACCATGTCTTCCAGCCGAGCTGGCTCGCCCGCCAGCAGAGGTCGAGATCCTCGCCGTACATGTACTCGTCCTCGCCGAAGCCGCCGAGCTCGTCCCACGCTTCCCGCCGGACTATCGTCACCGCTCCGCTAGCCGCCTCCACCTCGCCCGAGGAGGCGTGGTCCCAGTGAGTGCTCCACCTCGGCTGCAGCCGGTTCGGGAGGAAGCGGCTCAGCCCGCTGGCCCGCACGAGGGCGACCGCCGGCGAGTACAGGGGCACGACGTTGGGTTGCAGAGTGAGATCCTCGTTCAGGAGGCGGGGGACGGCGATTCCGACGGATGGGCGGCGGGCCGCGTCGGCCAGGGCGCGAATGCTTCCCGGCCGATGGAGGAACGCGTCGCTGTTCACGAACAGGATCGCGTCCGACGGAAGCGCTCTCGCGCCTTCGTTGTTTCCACGCGTCGAGCCCAGGTTCTCGGCCAGCTGGACGAGCTTGCAGTCGGGGAGCTCGCGCTCGAAGCGGTCGGCACTGCCGTCGGTCGATCCGTTGTCGACGACGACGAGCCGCTCCGGCGGGAGTCCGTCCGCGAGCAGGGCCCTCGCGCTTCGGAGCGTGTAGTCGGGTGTGTTCCAGCTCAGGATCACCGCGCTGATCGAGCCGAGCCGGTGCTCGTCCGGCCCACGTTCGCCGCTCGTCGCCTCGCTTGCCGCCGTCACGTCAGCTCCGCAGCTCGTCGAGCGTGACGCTCGACGTCCCGACCTTGCCCACGGCGATCCCGGCCGCCGTGTTCGCCACCT
Organism: Gaiellales bacterium; assembly: GCA_038232215.1. Lineage (GTDB taxonomy): Bacteria > Actinomycetota > Thermoleophilia > Gaiellales > Gaiellaceae > JBBSIG01. The sequence continues at coordinate 19,536 of JBBSIG010000001.1, forward strand.
GGAGGGCGGGCTCGAGCGCGGTGCGGCGCCCGAGCGCCATGGCGAGCGTGCTCACGACCGTGTCGCCGGCGCCGGTCACGTCGAAGACGTTCTGCGCCACCGCCGGGACGTCGATCGGCTCACGACCGTCCTGGAAGAGGAGCATGCCCTGCGCACCTCGCGTCACGAGCAGCGCGCAGCCGTCGAGGACGGCGGAGAGGCGCCGGCCGATCTCGAGCAGGTCCTCGTCCGACTGGATCTGCACGTGGGCCGCGCGCTCGGCCTCGTGGATGTTCGGCGTGATCACGGTGGCGCCGCGGTACTTCGTGAAGTCGACCCCCTTCGGGTCGACGACGACCGGCTTCGAGTGGGCCCGGGCGAGCTCGATCACGCGCTGCGCGACACGCGGGGAGACGACGCCCTTCGCATAGTCGGAGAGGATGATCGCGTCCGCTCGGACGAGCTCGCCCTCCGCCCAGCGGATCAGTCTGTTCTCGAGCTCCTCGCCGAGCGACGCCCGCCCTTCGAGATCGGCGCGGACGACCTGCTGGCTGTTCGCGACGATCCGGGTCTTGGTCGTGGTCGTCCTCGTCTCGTCTCCGATCAGCCCCCCGTGGTCCACGCCTCGCTCCGTGAGCGCCTCCCTCAGCCGGTCCGCCTGCTGATCCCGCCCGACCACCCCGCCGAGGGACGCCAGCCCGCCGAGCGCGACGATCCCCGCCGCGGTGTTCGCTGCTCCGCCCGGGACGTAGGTCCGGCGCTCGACCTCCACGACCGGAACCGGTGCCTCGGGGGAGATGCGGCTGACGTGGCCCCAGATGTACTCGTCGAGCATCACGTCGCCGATCGTCATGACCCGCGTCCCGGGGAAGCCGGCGAGGAGATCGTCGGAAGGGTGTCTCACGCCGGCCCGCCGTCGCCGACGATCTTCGAGGCGACCTCCGCCCAGCTCCGGGCGACACGGTCGGGGGTGGAAGAGAGGTCGGCCGGCGCCGGGGTCGGCCGGAGCAAGACGGTGCTGACCCCGGCTCTTCTGCCGGCCTCGACGTCGCTCGGCTTGTCGCCGACCATGAACGAGGCCGCGAGATCGAGGTCGAGCTCCCCGGCGGCTCGCATGATCAGCTCGGGCGAGGGCTTTCGGCAGCTGCAACCCTCGTCGGGCGCATGCGGGCAATAGTAGGAGCCGTCCAGGTGGATGCCGTGTGCCTCGAGCTCGGCGAGGAAGCGCCGGTGCACCGCGCTGGCCTCCCCGGTCGTGACGATTCCCCGGCCGACTCCGGACTGATTGCTGATCACGACGAGTCTGAAGCCGGCGAGAGACAGGCGGGCGAGAGCCTCCACCGTGCCCGGGAGGAGCTCGACCTCGTCCGGATCCCTCGGGTAGCCCGCATCGCGGATCAGCGTGCCGTCCCGGTCGAGGAAGACGGCCGGGTGCTCAGTGCCCGGCATGTGCAGGATCACCGTGGCGGATTCGCGTAATCAGGTCCGTGCTCGAGCGAGACGGCATCAGCGGCAGGAACTCCACGCGTCCGCCATACGACTCGACAATCGGGAGCTCGGGGATCGGCTTCCCGCCTGGCGGCGCGTAGTCGGCGCCCTTGCAGTGCACCTCCGGCTGCAGCTCCGCCAGCGCGCTCACCGGGCTGACGTCGTCGAACACGGTCACCGCGTCCACCGCCCGCAGGGCGGCGAGCACCGCGGCCCGCTCGTCTGCCGCGACGAAGGGACGTTCCGGCCCCTTGAGCTCGCGGACCGAGTCGTCGCTGTTGACGCCGACGACGAGGACGTCGCCGAGTTGCCTGGCCGCCTCCAGACTCTGAACGTGACCGGCGTGCATGAGATCGAAGCACCCGTTCGTCCACACGACTGTGTGTCCCTGCCTCCGCCACCGAGCGCGCAGCGCGAGGAGATCGTCCCAGGCCAGCACCCTCCCGGGGCTCGCCTCGTCGTCGGCGGCCGGCTGCCGCGCGAGCAGGACCTCGACGCTCTCGCAGAGCGCGTGCTCGATCGCCAGGTGCCCCTCCTGGATGCGCGGGGCGGCCGCTGCGGCGACGCCGACCACGACGTCCGCTCTAGCGGCGAGCTCTCCTCCGCTCGGGCCTGTCAAGGCGATCGTCCGCAGACCGCGCTCGCGCGCCGCCTCGATGCCCGCGACGACGTTCGGCGACGATCCGCTGGTGCTGATCCCAAGCGCAACGTCGCCGCGCCGTCCGAGCGCCTCGAGCTGACGGGCGAAGATCCGGTCGAAGCCGTAGTCGTTGCCGATCGCCGTCAGGGCGGACGTGTCCGTCGTGAGGGCGATCGCGGGCAGTCCGTCCCGCTCGAGCAGGAAGCGCCCGACGAGCTCCGTAGCCATGTGTTGAGCGTCGGCCGCGCTGCCCCCGTTGCCGAAGACCAGCAGCTTCCCGCCGCCCCGGAAGCACCTCTCGAGCACGGCGCTCGCCTCCGCGACCTCGTCGATCGGCGCACCTACGGCTTCGAGTCGCTCTCTCGTGCCCTCGCTCACCGAGCTCAGGAATCGCCGTGTGCGCTCGGGCGGTCGGTCACTCATCGTCGAGGAGGGTCGTCATGGTCTCGTGAACGCGTGCGACGGAGATGCCTCGCATGCAGTCGTCGCGCTGCCCGTCGTACTCGAAGCCGAGGTTGAGGAAGCCGCAGCCTTCGTACGCCGAGCTGACCGAGCGGGCTCGCTCTCCGAGCGGCCCCCAGCGGAGCTCGGCAGTGGGGCCGTTGAGCCCTACCGTCCGGGCCCCGGAAGCCGCGGCCAGGTGCATCAAGCCGGTGTTGACGCTCACGACGGCCGAGCTGCCGCGGAGAGCGGGGAGCAGCTCGTCGAAGCCGGTACCGCTGAGATCGACCATGTGACGACCGAGACCTCCCGAGAGACGAATGAAAGCCATACACCGATCGGCATCCGATCGCGAACCCGTGAGCGCCACCGAGCAACCGCTCTCGACGACGCGCGCGGCGAGATCCTGCCAGCGATCGGAGGGCCACTCCTTCAGGTGGCTTCGGTAGCCGCCAGCCCACATGTGGAAGACGACGTACGGCTCGGGCGGGGGCGGCGCGCTCGGCGCTCCACGAGGCTCGATGCGCGGTAGCCCGAGGGACTCGACGCCGATCGCCCCGACGAGCGCACGGTAGTTCTCGAGCTCGTGCCTGCCCCCGGAATGCGAGACGACGGCGTCGTAGAGACGATGCCGATGCTGGCCGGGAGTCCGGAAGCCGACGGTGTAGGAGGCGTGGGAAAGTGCCGAGAGAAGCGCCTCGATGCGGGGCCACGGGCCGAAGTCGAGCAGCACGTCGACCGGGTGGCGCCGCAGCGTCCGCGCCGCCTCGAGCGGTCGGGACATGGGCAGCGTGACGACCTCGACTTCGTCGATCAGCCTTGCCACGGCCGCGTTGTCTCTTCCCGCGAAGAAGGTGATCTGGGCGTCCGGCAGGGCCGCCGAGAGATCGCGCACGATCGCCGAGAGCAGGACGGTGTCGCCGATCGCGCTGGACTTGAAGATGCCGATCCGACGTATCGCCTCCGGTAGAGGCCGCCTCCGCCGGGCGAGGTCGGCGGAGGCGAGGAGCGGGATGCCGACGTAGCGGTCGAGCAGCCGCAGGGTCGGGTTGCCTCGCTCGGGCGCTCCGCTCATCTCGTCGCCAGTGAGGCGCGGGCTGACGACCAGAGGCTGCCTCCGATTCTCCGGACGCTGCCCGGCAGGGCGAGAACAAGGCCCGCGTAGACAACGAGGCCGAGCAAGGTCGCGAGCGGCCAGGGGCCTGGTACGACGAGGATCACGGCCGCCATCACCCCGGCGACAACGAGCAGGAGGGCGGTGTAGCCCAGGTGCGGTCGGAATCCGTTCGTCCTGCGCACGGCATAGCCCAGCGCGAGCAGCACGCAGAGCTCGGAGGCGACGCTCGTGACTGCCGCGGCCTTGTAGCCGTAGCTTGGGATGAAGACGAGGTTCAGCACGACGTTCAGGACGAGGACGGCGGTCACGATCTCGAGCAGGAGCTTCTCCCGGCCGGAAGCGATCAGGACGTAGAGGAAGAGCGAGCTCGGGAAGGTCAGGAGCAGATAGGGGGCGAGCAGCTGAAGCGCGCCTGCTCCCGCCTCGAACTTGCTTCCCGCCGCCAGCACGACGAGCTGGGGCGCGACCGTGATCCCGACCACGACGGCCGGAAGCGCCGCGGCGAGCGTGACGTCGAAGCTCGATTGCAGGAAGGAGCGCGTGCGCGGGTCGCGTGTCTGCAGGAACCTCGTGATCGTCGGGAAGAAGGTCGCCACGAAGGCAGTGTTCACGAGAGTCGACAGCTCGACGAACTTGTACGCGACTCCGTAGAGGCCGACTTCTCGAGACGGTCGCAGCAGCGCGAGCAAGAAGAGATCGATGCGAAAGTAGATCAGCCCGATCACGACCGCCGCACTGAGGACGATCGACGCTCGTAGCAGCCTCAGCCAGTACGCGCGATCGATGCGCGGTCGAACGCGTACGACGCGCCGCACCGCGAGGTAGGTCCCGGCGAGCGTGACTCCGAGCCCCAGGACGCTCGCCCAGACGACTCCCGCGAGCCCGAAGCCGAGGGCGATGAACGCCAGTGTCAGCCCCAGAGTGACGGCGCGCCCGACGACGGTCGCGGCGACCGACCAGTGGATCCTCAGTCGAGCTTGCAGGACGGGCAGCAAGCTCAGGTTGACAGCCGTGAAGAACGCACCCAGCGAGCCGATCGCGACGGCCAGCCTGACACCGCCGGCCAGGGGCAGCACGAACGTGGCGGCGAGCCCGACGGCTAGAAAGCAGAGCGACACGACCACGCGGAGGGCCACCGACGCGCCCACGGCTCGCTCGGCCGACTCGGGCTCCCGCGCGATGTCGCGCACGATCGCCGTCGAGAGGCCGGCGTCGACAATCTGGACCACGAAGAAGAGCATGACGTTCGCCGTCGCGAGCTCTCCGTACACGGACGGGCCGAGGGCGCGCGTGGCGGCCACGAAGACGAGCCAGCCGAAGACGACCGTGGCGACGCTCCCGGCGAGCTGGGACCCCGAGTTCGTCGCCAGCGCCGTGACCAGGCTGCGGCGCGGTGCTCCCGGGCCGCGCCCGGGTTGCCGGCCCGCGTTCTCGTCGAGATCGGATGCGTTCGCTGAAGACATGGCGGGCAGGCGTTCGCGGGATCGTCGGGTGCGCCGGTGCAGGGTGGATCGGGCGAATGCCTCGATGCCGCACGACCCCCTCGAGTCAGCTCGATTGTAGCCTCTGTCCGGATCCGACTACGCTCGCGAAGAGCCCCTTTGAGATCGCTGCTGAGAGAGAGACTGTCCCGGGAGCGCCGGCAGAGCCTTCGTCGCGGGATGCATCGGCTCAGGCGACCGGCGTGGTTGGGAACGCTTCGTCGAACGACACCTCTCAGCGACGTCTGGGGCCTCGAACGAGGGACTCCCGTCGACCGCTACTACATCGAGCACTTCCTCGAGTCGAATCGAAGGGACATCCGCGGCCGTGTACTCGAGGTGCGGGACAGCGGCTATACGGACCGGTACGGCCTGGACGTCGCCGAGCGTTGGGTGGTCGACATAGACGCTCGCAACCCGAAGGCAACGGTGATCGCCGACCTAACGGCGCCGCACGAGATCGAGTCGGATTGCATCGACTGCTTCGTCCTCACCCAGACGCTTCAGTTCATCTACGAGACACGCGCGGCTCTGCACCATGCTCACCGCATCCTTCGGCCCGGCGGCGTCCTGCTCGCCACGGTCCCGGCGGTGAGCCGTATCGCACCTCGGCTTCTCGAGAACGACTACTGGCGCTTTACGGAAGCCTCGTGCTCTTCCCTCTTCCGTCAGGTGTTCTCGGCCGAGGCCGTGCACGTGCGCTCGTACGGAAACGTGCTGACCTCGATCTCATTTCTGATGGGGATGGCTCACGAGGAGCTCAAGGTGAGTGAGCTGGAAACCCACGATCCATCCTTCCCCGTCATCATCGGGATCCGGGCTCAGAAGCGCTAGAGAGCGCACGCAGTCATCGCTCCCAGCGGCTCCAGCCGGGACCGAGCAGCGGATCGGTGAGCCAGAAGTACGCGACGCGCTCGATCGGCGGCAGCGAGGCACGGCCGCTCGGCGCGAACCTGTCGACCGCCGCCGTGCGGGCCACATGGGAGAGGCCGTGGTGGAGCCAGCAGAGCGTCGCGATCGGGCCGACGGCGGATGGAGGCACGTCGCACGCCTCGACGGCTCTGCGGACCCAGGCGAAGAGCAGTGGAGAGCGCGGCGACCCGCCGCGGAAGAGGCGGGCGGCGTGCTCGTCCCGGCCGTCGCTCGAGACGCGGTCGAGCGCCGCGACGGCATCGGTGAGGAAGTAGAGGAGATCCCAGAGCGGCAGCCCGTGCGCCCGGGCCGATTCCCAGTCGACGGCCGTGAACGCGGCTCCCTCGCCCACGATGTTCCACGAGCCGAGATCGTTGTGCTGCAGCACCGCCGGGACGGGAGGCAGGGTCGAGACGAGGTCGGCGGGCGCCCCCGACTCCGTCCAGCGGGGGACGACCTCCTCGGACAGACGCCGGCGCTCTGCGTCCAGGCGCGCAGGCTCCGCGGCAGTCGCGCGCCCGAGCTCGACGATCCAGGAGGCGATGCCGTCGACGAGCCCCAGCTTGGTCGCCTCCGACGTCGGCCCCTCGAGCACGCGCCGGACGCGCTGCCCGACCGCGGCCGACTCGACGAGCGCGTGCAGACCGTCTGCCGTGAAGCGGCCGAGCAGGCGAGGCGCGTGTCGCGCGACCGCCCCCCCGGCGGTCTCGGCGAGCCTCAACCCTCGCTCGTCGCGGTCGAACGGATCGCTGTAGCCCGGCACGCGGGCGAACTTGAGCACCCAGGCGGGCGCCGGGGAGCCGGCCGGGAAGAGGTGGAAGACGTTCCGGCTGAGCTCGTCGCCCTGGCCGAGGGTGAGGAACCACGACGAGTCGGCGGGAATCCCGAGCTCTCCGGCCAGCGAGACGAGAAACGGGGGGCCGCCGTCGCGCTGGCCGACCGTCGTGGTCGAGCGGAGCTCCGGGAAGCGGCCCGTCTGGAAGAGCCTCGCGAGCAGCGCGTTTCGCACGGTGCGCCAGCGGCGATCGGCGGCTGACCAGCGGCTGACCGCATAGCTCGCCGCGGCGGGCTGGTCGAGCGGAAGCAGGATGTCCGGGCGGTCGACCGTCGGGCGCGGGAGGTAGCGACGCACGACGAAGCCGCGCGACTCGAGCAGCCGCCTCGCGCCCGAGCCCTCCAGGAGGATGCTGTGGGCGCCCGACTCGAGTGCCTGGTCCGCGAGCCGAGCGGGGGCGACGGCGAGGTCGGGAGTGTCGGCTGCCGCGGCTTGCGGGTCGAGCACGTCGACGCCTGCCTGCTCGAGGCCGTCCCGCCAGGTGTCGAGCCCGCCGAGCACGAGGGCGCTCGACACCGGACGAGAGAGCAGGAAGCGCGGATCGACGCGGCGGAGGCTCAGGGCAGGAGCTCCGCATACAGGGACTCGTAGCCGGCCGCCATGGTCGGCGCGGTGAACCGCTCGCGGGCCAGAGCCCGCCCACGCTCGCCCATGGCGAGCCGCTCCGCCGGGTCTTCGAGGAGCCGCCGCAGAGCTCGGGCGAGGGCGTCCGGGTCCTCCGGCGGCACGAGCAGGCCCGTCTCGCCGTCGATCACGGCCTCGGAGACGCTGCCGACGTCGGTCGCCACGACCGGGAGGCCGGCGAGCATCGCCTCGACGATCGCGAGGGGGAACGCCTCGAAGCGGGAGGGCAGCACGAAGACGTCGAGCGCGGGCAGGTAGCTCCGCGAGTTCGAGACCCAGCCCGTCACGAGCACGCGCTCGGACACGCCGAGCTCGTCCGCGAGCGCCACCAGCGGCTGCCGCTCCCGGCCGTCGCCCACGAGCAGCGCCGTGACGTCCGGCAGCGCGGGAAGCGCCCGGAGCAGCACGTCGAACCCCTTCTGCGGGTGCAGCCTGCCGGAGGAGCCGATCAGCGGGCCCGGAACCGGACGGGCCGCCGGCTCCACCTCGCGCTCTTGGACGCCGTTGTGGATCGTCCGCACCGAGCCGCTCGCGCGACCCAGCAGCGCCTCCAGCTCGCGTGCTGTCCGCCGGCCGACGGTGACCTCCGCCGCGAGCCGCCGCGAGACGAGCCGCCTCAGGCGGCGTTGGCGCTCGTTCGGCGGCGGGACCGGCAGGTGGACGACGGCGATCGTCCGCAGCCGAGGCACGAGCACGGCGGCCGAGAGCGCGTAGAGCGAGAACCAGGGGCTCGCCAGGTTCACCTGGAAGAGGTCAGGCCGAAGCCGTCGCAGTGCCTGGAGGTGCGCCAGAGTGCCTCGCCAGTCTCGCCAGCCCCGAACCGGCGGCACGAGGAACGACTTCGCGGCGGGGCGATGGTTGGCGATCCATTCGACGACCGCGCGGTCGACCCCGAGGACGGTGACGTCGATCCCGGGACCGAGCGCGCCGACGAGCGTCGCGAGGCTGCCTTCGGCACCGCCGAACTCGCTCGAGTCCGAGTAGACGACGAGGCGGGTCGTCCGGAGCTGCGGGTCGGTCGCCACGGGCACCCGTATCGTTCCGGCTGCGGATGGGACGTTCCTCCCCCACCTCCTCGGTCGCGGCGGGCGAGAAGGCTTTCCTGCACGGTGTCTCCGGGCCGGCGGGGACTGCGCTCGCCGACGGCGCGAGCGTGCTCGGCGGGCTCCGTCCCCTCGTTGGCCCGTTCCTTCTGCCGGTCGCGGACGTGACCGGGCCCGAGCGCTTGCTCGCGCGAGCCCGCGCCGGGCTGCCCGAGGGCGCCGCCCGGGCCGAGGCCGTGGCCGTGCGGCTTCGCCGTGAGGGCGTGGCCCTCGAATGGGGCCAGTCGATCGTCTTCGGCGACGCCCCCGCGCTCGACCGGTTTCTGTATGAGCGCGGCCGCTCCTCGATCGACCTGATCCGGGCCGACCCCTCGCTCCTGACCGAGCTTCAGGTGGGCTCCTGGTTCAACGCCGGCTGGCGCGGGCGTCTCGTCCGGCGGGCCGCCGTCAGCTCGCCGCGCCCCATCCGCGGCATTGCCCGGGTCACTCGCTTCGCGCTCGACGCAGCCTTCTGGGCGGGCGTCCGCTCGGCCGCGACCGCGCGGGAGTGGGAGCGGCTCACACGGAGCTCGTACGTCGCGCTCCTGTACCACCGGCTGGCCGGAGAGGCGAAGCCGGGCCAGGAGCGTCTCGATCTTCCGCCCGACCAGCTCGACCGCCAGCTGCGGCTGCTGCGGGTGCTCGGCTTCAGGCCGCTCTCCCCCGAGCAGCTCGACCTGTTCCACACCGATCCCGGCGCGATCCTGCCGAGACGCAGCTATCTCCTGACGGCCGACGACGGCTTCCGTGACTGCGTCGTCGCCCTGAGCAGGCACGTGAGCTGCCACCCGCAGCTCTTCGTGCCGACGGACGCGATCGGGGGCGGAGCCTGGTGGGCCGACGGCGAGCCCGTGGCCACTGCGGGGGAGCTGCGCGAGTTCGTGGCCGCGGGTGGGAGCGTGGGCTCCCACGGCCGCAGCCATCCGACGCTGCCCGAGCTCGCGTTGGACGAGCTCGAGCGGGAGCTGGCTGGGTCGCGCGACGATCTCGCCGCGCTCCTCGTCCGGTCGCTGCCGTTCGTCGCCTATCCCCACGGGCGGCACGACCACGCCGTGCGGGCGGCCACGATCGCGGCCGGCTACCGCGCCGCCTACACGACCGAGCCGGGTCGAAACGGCGCCGGCACCGATCCGTACTGCCTCCGACGGATCGGACCGAAGGTGTGGGACAGCCCGCTTGCGTTTCTCTGGAAAGCGATCACCGGGGAGCTTGTGCCGCGTCGCTGGGAGCGGGCTCTGCTGCGTCGCGCGCGACGCGGATCCCGCCCGCTCCCACCCACGAGTCGCCGTACCGCCGGCGCAGCCTCCGACCGACCCTCCCCGGAGCCAGGAACGCCGCTGCCGCCTTGAGCCTCGTGGTCGTCGAGAAGCCCTTGCCGACCACGATCGCGAGCGAGCGGCGGCGTGCGCTCCGATCCTCCTCGAGCAGCGCGCTGCGCGCCTCCACGAGCGCCAGCTCGCAGCGCTGAGCGGCGAGCGAGCGCGTCACGATGGCCCGCTCGCGCGCGTCCAGCGACGGGTGCCTCGCCGCCTTCCCGAGCGTCGTCACCCGCCCTCGAATCAGCCGCGCGCGGTCGCTCGAGAGGCTCGACTCGCGGAGTCGGTAGAGGGCGAGCGGCTCGTCCACCGCACCCGCGAGCGCGCCGTCGAGGATGAGCCGGGCCCAGAGGTCCCAGTCGGTCGTCCACCTGATCGACTCGTCGAATCCGCCCACCGCGAGCAGGCGCTCCCGTCGGACGGCGGCCAGGCCGAAGACGAAGTTCCGCTCGAGGATCGCCGCGCGCTGATCCTCGACCTCGAACGTCCAGCCCTCCGTGTAGCAACGCCGGGCGACCTCTCCGTTCACCTCGAGCAGGGCGTCGCTCGTGAGGATGTCGAGATCGGGGCGGGCGGCAGCGAGCTCGCCGAGGGCCTCCAGCCGCTCGGGAAAGTAGAGGTCGTCGGCGTCGAGGATCGTCACGAACTCTCCCGAGGCGGCCCGGGCGGCGGCGTTCTTCGCTGAGGCCTCGCCGCCGTTCTCCTTGCGCACGAAGACGATGCGGTCGCGGTACGGCTCGAGCGCCTCCTCGAGAGCGTCGGTCGACCCGTCGTCGCACACGACCACCTCGTGCGGAGCGAGCGTCTGCTCGAAAGCCGAGTCGAGCGCCTCTCCGATCACGTCGCTGACCTGGTAGGCGGCCACGAGGACGGAGAAGGTGGGGACCCGTCCGGGGCGCACGGCTGCTCGTGGCGGCGGAGCGAGGAGGCTCCTCATCGCGCGGGCATCCCGGCGGAGAGCCGGCACACGCGTCCGACCAGGCCGCCGGCCCGTCGCCCGGCGAGCTCGTCGAGCCACTGCGCGTCGACGGGCGAGACGACGCGGAGCACCATCGCGAGCAGAGCGAAGACGGCGCTTCCGACGATGACTCCTGCCGCGACGCCGGCCGCGCCGCCGAGCGCCGAGAGCGCTCCCCAGGCTGCCAGGCCGGCGCCGGCCGAGGCGAGCATCGCCCGCAGGATCGCCGCCGGCTCCCAGCGCACGTCCCCTAGCAGCCGGCAGGAGTAGCCGACGACGATCAGGGCCGCGACCACCTGCGCGCCGGAGTTGGCCAGCGCGGCGCCGATCGCCTCGTGATCCGGAATCAGGAGGAGGTCGAGTCCGATGTTGACCACTGCGGCAATGGTGCCGGAGATGAGCGGGAAACGTATCTTCCCGAGGCCGACGAGCAGCGAGTAGCTGACGCCCATCAGCGGGATCAGCGGGCTCGGGGCGAGGAGGATGAGCAGCACTGCGCCCGTTCCCTCGTAGTCGCTGCCGTAGGCGAGGCGGAGCGTGGCCGGGCCGAGGACGAGCGCGCCGGCGACCACCGGGAGGGTAGAGAGGAGCAGGAGCCGCAGCGCCCGCGAGTACCCGGCTCTGATGCGGTCGGTTGCGCCCGCCCCGAAGAGCGTCGCGAATGCCGGCGAGATCGCGCCGGCGATGGTCTGCGGCACCGTGACGAGCGCTGTGGACGCCGCGAACGCGATCGAGTAGAGCGCAATCTGCGTGTCGCCGGAGAAGCGCTCGAGAAAGAAGAACTCGGACCGCCGGAACACGACCAGCGTGAGGATGACGCCGAGGGACGCGCCGCCGGCGTAGCGTATGAACTCGCGCCCGAGTCGGCCGGTCGGCCCGCGCCGTGGGGCCAGCTCGCGCAACAGCCGGCGCGCGAGCAGGCCCGTCCACAGCAGGTTCGCCACCCCGAGTACCGCCTGGACGGCGAACATCCCCACGATCCCGCCGCCCGCGACGAGCACGAGGACGGTCGCGACCGTCGACAGCGTCCCGGTGACGAGCAGCACGATCGACGCCTCGCGCCAGCGCTGTGCCCCCCAGAGGACGGAGTTCGGAATGCGGTGCAGGATCCCGGCCGCACAGACGATCGCCGAGAGCAGCCAGGCGGAGCGCGGCGCGGCGCCGAGCAAGCCCACGGCGACGAAGGCGGCGGCGCCGAGCGCGGCCGCCCCTGTCTCGATCCGCCAGGCCCGGTCGACGATTCCACGGAGAGCCTCCGGCTCCCCTCGGCCACGCGCCTCACCGACGAAGCGGAGGAGGGAGGTCGGCAGGCCCCCGGTGAGCAGCATCGTGGCGGTGAGAGTTGCGAACGCGATGTAGCTCTGGCGCCCCATGCCGTCTGGGCCGAGGTACCGCGCCGCGACGACCGACACCAGCAGCGTGTAGAGCTGCGGCGCGACGCTGCCGAGCGCGGTCCAGGAGCCTCCCCGCGCGAACGATGCTCCGGTGGTCGCCTCCGCTGCGTCCTTCGCAACGCGGGAGTCCGACTCCGGCGGCTCAGAGCGCTCGCTAGCGATCACGAGGATCGGGTCGGCGCAGCCGGGTGGTGCCGCTCTCGCGGTCGCGCGCGACGAGCCGTCGGCCGACCGATCGGGGAGCGAGGACCGCCCCGGCGGCCTTGAGGCGCGCGCGAGCTCCGATCCCGGGTCGAAGCACCACGTCCAGCGCGCGACGGCGTGCGTCCGGGGCCCCGGCGAGGAGCGCGGCCTCCGCTGACGTAAGTGCGACGCGGCGGCGGTTGAGCGCGAGCGAGGCCTCGAGCACACCACGCTCCTCGGCCGAGAGCGCGGGCTGGGTTCGCTTAGCCTTCTCGAGCACCAGCACCCGTTCCTCGAGCGAGCGCACGCGGCTTGCGCTCAAGCTGCCCTCCCTCAGCCTGTAGCGCGTCAATGGCTCGTCCACGAGCCCGGCCGCGGCGCCGCTCAGGATGAGTCGCATCCAGCAATCCCAGTCGTAGGCGATCGCGAACGACTCGTCCCAGCCGCCGAGCTCGAGGAGACGCTTCCGCCTTACGGCCGGAGCGAAGATGAAGCAGGCCGTCAGGATGCCGGCTCGCTGATCCACGACGGGGAAGCGGTTGGCTCGGTTGAAGCGACCCGCGACCTCGCCGCCGAGCTCGAACAGGGCGTCGCTGGTGAGAATGTCGAGGTCGGGTCGCGCCGCGCCGAGCTCGCCGAGGGCCTCTATCCGCTCGGGGAAATAGGCATCGTCCGCGTCCAGCACGACGACGAAGTCGCCAGACGCGGCGCGGGCGGCGATATTGAGTGCGGACGCTCCGCCGCCGTTCTCCTTGCGCAGGAGCGTGATCCGGTCGCGGTAGCGTGCGAGCGCGCCCTCGATGTCGTCGGCCGAGCCGTCGTCGCAGACGATCACCTCGAGCGGCGCGACCGTCTGTGCGAGGGCCGAGGCGACCGACTCGGCCACCGTGTCCGCCGCCTGGTAGGCCGGAGTCAGGACGGAGAACGTCGGGACGCGGCCCGGCTGCGACTCAGCGGGCGGGGGAGGCGCGATCGAAGGTCTCATGGAATCCGACATCCCTTGCACCACGCCTCCTGTCTCGGCCGGAGGGGGCCGCCGCATGAGTGGACGACTGCCCTGTCGGTCACCTACGCCTCGACGAGCGAGCGGTAGAGCCTGTCGTACGCCTCGACGGACGCCTCCCAACCGAGGTGCGCGCAGGCCCACTCGCGGGCCCCTCGGGCGATCGAGACGCGAAGGTCCGGATCTGCGAGCAGGCGCCCGATCGCGGCCACGAACTCGTCGTCGCCCTCGGCGAGGAGGATCTGCTCGCCGTCGGCGAGAGCGAGCCCTTCGGCCGCGAGCTTCGAGGCCACCACGGCCTTCCCCGCCGCGAGCGACTCGAGCAGCTTCACTCGCATCCC
>JBBSIG010000002.1:0-32066 GCA_038232215.1 Gaiellales bacterium
GCGTACACCACGAGCTCGTGCCGGCCGAGCTCGCGCAACGCCGCCACGGTCTGACGCTGGACGCGCGAGATGCCCTTGCCCTCCGGCGCCACGGACGTCGCGTCAACGCCGAGCCGCACGCCGCTGCTTCAGTCTCGAGACGAGGGGCCTCGGCAGGAACGAGCGCCCGAGCAGCGAGAGCCCGCGGGCAGAGCAAGGGCGTCCCCGCAGCAGGTAGCGGCGCGCCGGCCCCAGCTCGAGCGCGTCGTAGAAGTACTCCCCGGCGGCCAGATAGGCGCTCCGCCTTCCCTCCGGCGGCAGGACCCGGTCGGCGAGCCGTACGTAGTCCCGCGCCTTCGCGAGAGGCGCGCCGCCCGACTTGGAGGCGGGATGGACGCGGTAGGTGGCGAGCGTCTCCCGGATCCGGCGGACGCGCCCGGCCGGCAGGCCCAGCACCCACTCGAAGTCGAAGAAGTAGTACGCGGCCTCGTTGAACGGGCGCAGCGCCTCGCGCCGGAAGAGCGAGCCCGGCTGCACGACGTGGTTCGAGCAGGTCCGCACCATGGCGGCGGCGTCGAACTCGCGCGCGCGCAGGGTGAAGAGCGAGCCGCCGCGCTCGTCGACGAACTCGGCGTCGCCGTAGACGAGCAGGAGCGAAGGATCGCGCTCGAGCTCCGCGACGGCGCGCGAGACCGCGCCCGGCAGAAGCGTGTCGTCCGAGTTGAGCCAGCCGAGGACGGCGCCGCTCGCCCGGGCGAAGGCCCGGTTGAGCGCCGCCGCCTGGCCGCCGTCCGGGCCCGCCGTCCACCAGGCGAGCCGGTCCTCGTAGCGGCGCACGATCTCCACGCTGCCGTCGGTCGACCCACCGTCGACCACGGCGTACTCGAGCGGCTCGTAGTCCTGGGCGAGCACGGACTCGATCGCCTCCTCGAGGAAGTCGGCCTGCTGGTAGGACGGCGTCACGATCGTGACGAGCGGCCGCGTCACGCCGCCGCCACCTCCTCGTACAGCTCGACGTAGCGCCGCACCTGCAGCTCGACCGACAGCTCGCGCTCGGCGACCTCGCGACAGCGGCCGGAGAGGCGCTCGCGCAACCCGTCGTCGGCGAGCAGCGTGGCGATGCCGCGGGCAAGATCGTCGACGTCGCCGAAGCGGGCCTGGTACCCCGTCTCCAGGTGGCGCACGACGTCCGTGACCCCGCCCCGGTCGAACGACACGCAGGGCGTCCCGCACGCGATGCTCTCGGGAGCGGTCTGCGTGAGGACGTCCGCGAGGGTCGGCACGACGAAGAGGTCGGCCGCGCGGTAGGCGTCGGCGAGCACGCTCTCGTTGGAGAGCGTGCCGAGCGAGCGGTGCTCGAAGCCGCTCGCGACGATCCCGTTGCCCGCAACGACGAGGAGCGGCGGCCGCTCCAGGCGGCGGAGCGCCTCGGCGAGGAGGTGCAGGCCCTTGCGCCGCTCGTTCAGCTCGGCCGCGGCGAAGAACACGATCGGGCGGTCGAGAGGCAGGCCGAAGCGGCGGCGCGCCTCGTCGCGCGGGCCGGGGCGGAACTCGACCGTGTCGATGCCCGTCGGGATGTGATCCACCGGGAAGCGGCCGAGCAGCGGGCTCGCCCGCACGAGCTCGGCCAGCCAGCGCGACGGCACGACGAGGCGGAGCCGCGACCGCGCGTAGACCGCGTCCTTCAGCCGCCACAGAAGCGCCGTCGTATCGCGTCCGAGCCGCGGGTACTCGCCCAGGTACGGGCACGAGCCGCAGCCGGTGCGCCAGCGCTCGCAGTCGAGCGAGTAGGCGACGTGCCCGGTCATCCCCCACTGGTCGTGGAGCTGCCACACGACTGGCCGGCGGCGAGAGAGCGCGGGCAGAGCCGTGAACGAGAAGTAGCTGCCGTGCAGGTTGTGCAGCTGCACGACGTCGGCGCCCTGGAACCAGGCGTCGCCGAGGACGCCGAAGGAGGAGGGGTAGAACACGTACTGGAGGCTGAGCCGGTCGAGCAGCTCGCCGGAGGCGCGGTCGAGGGTGCGCCACAGCAGGTTTCGCTTCAGGCGGCGCACGTGCACGTCGGAGGTGACCTTCCGGCCGACGAGCATCCGGGAGCGGTGGCCGAGCCCGTTCAGTCCCGAGTGCAGCTTGTAGGCCGCCCGGCCCGCGCCCCCGGCCACGTCCGACTCGCTGATGTGGAGCACGTTGAGGGCCCCTCGGGTCACGCGAGCGCCGCGTACAGGTCGAGGTAGCGCTGCGACTGCCGCTCCAGGCTGTACTCCTCGACCGCGGCGCGCCTCGAGGCGGCGCCGAGCCGCGCGCGCAGAGGCTCGTCGGCGAGCAGCGTCCGCAGGCCCTCGGTGAGGGCCCCGACGTCTCCGGGCCGCACGAGGTAGCCGGTCTCGAGATGGCGGACCGCGTCGGGCACCCCTCCCGTCGCGAACGCGACACACGGCGTCCCGCAGGCCATGCTCTCGATCACGACGTTCGGGAGGTTGTCCGCGAGCGTCGGCAGGACGACCACGTCCGCAGCCCGGTAGGCGTCGACGAGCAGCCAGTCGTCGTCCACCGTCAGCAGGCGCGTGTCGACCGCGAACTCCGTCGAGCCCGAGGCGGCGACCGCCAGGAGCAGCGGGTCGTCGAGCGGCGCGAGCGCCTCGTCCAGGAACTGGAAGCCCTTGCGGTGCTCGGTCAGGTCGGTCGCGACGAAGAGGACGATCGCCCGGTCGGGGGGCAGGTCGAGGCGCCGCCGAGCCTCCTCCCGCGGGCCCGGCGAGAACATGGCGGTGTCGACGCCGTACGGGATGTGGTGCACCGGGAAGCGGCCGAGCAGCGGGCTGGAGCGCACGAGCCCGGCGAGCCAGCGGGACGGCGTCACGAGCTGGAGCCGCGAGCGCCGGTAGAGCGAGCGCTTGAGCCGCCAGAGCGTCGCGGTCGAGTCCCGGGGCAGCGCCGGGTACTCGCCGAGGTAGGGGCACGAGCCGCAGCCGTGCCGCCAGCGCTCGCAGTCGTACGAGTAGGCGACGTGTCCCGTGAACGCCCACATGTCGTGCAGCAGCCAGACGACCGGCTGCCGCCGGCTGAGGAACGGGAGCGCGGAGTGGCTGAAATAGCTGCCGTGCGTGTTGTGTAGCTGGATCACGTCGGCGTCGCGGAACCAGGGATCGCCGGCCACCGCGAACGAGGAGGGGTAGAACGCGTACTGAAGGCCGAGCCGGTCGAGCACCTCTCCCGAGGCGCGATCGAGGCCCCGCCAGGCCAGGTGGCGCTTCAGGCGCCGCACGTCGTTGTCGCTCGTCAGCTTGCGGGCGACGAGCATGCGCGAGAGGTGGTCGCGCTTGCGCAGGTCGTCGTGCAGCTTGTAGGCGGCGCGGGCTGCACCGCCGGCCGCGTCCGACTCGCTGATGTGGAGGACGTTCATGCGCGCCGGACCGTAGCCTGCCGCGCGGGCGACCGGCCGCGCGAGGCGTGTCCAGCGCCCTGGGGGCGTGGACACGTCCCCGCCGGTCGGTGCCCGAGAGGGCTGCTCGCGAATGGTCGATCGTCTAGGCTCGCCTACCGGTAGACGAATGGCCGACCAGCCCGCGAACGACGCGCCCTACCGCCTGCTCGACGATGTCGCGCTCGGCGAGAGCGTGACCGTCGGCCCGTTCACGAACCTCTACGGCTGCCGGATCGGCGACGGGACCCGAGTCGGCCCCTTCGTGGAGATCCAGCGCGGCGCCGTCGTCGGCTCCCGCTGCAAGATCCAGAGCCACACGTT
Source organism: Gaiellales bacterium (assembly GCA_038232215.1). Taxonomy (GTDB): domain Bacteria; phylum Actinomycetota; class Thermoleophilia; order Gaiellales; family Gaiellaceae; genus JBBSIG01. Next base: position 3,725 of record JBBSIG010000002.1, read on the forward strand.
CGTCTGCGACGGCGTCGAGATCGGCGACGAGGTGTTCGTCGGCCACGGCGTCGTCTTCGTCAACGACCGCCGGCCGCGGGCGACCACGGAAGCCGGCGACCTGCAGGGCTCGGGCGATTGGCAGCTCGAGCGCACGGTCGTGGAGCGGAGCGCGACGATCGGGTCGGGCGCCACCGTCCTCGGCGGCCTGTGCATCGGAGCGGGCGCGCTCGTGGGCGCCGGCGCTGTGGTGACACGGGACGTCGAGCCGGGAGAGACCGTCGTCGGCAACCCGGCGCGGGCCCTCAGGCGAGCGCCGAGCTGAGCGCGGCGCCCACGCGCTCGATCTCTCCCGGCTCGAGCTCCGGGAACATCGGCAGCGAGAGAATCCTCTCGGCCAGGCTCTCCGCGACCGGAAAGTCGCCGGCCGCGTGGTCGAGGCCGGCCAGGGCCGGCTGCAAGTGCAACGGCAGCGGGTAGTGGATCCCGGTCTCGATCCCCTCCGCCGCCAGCCTCGCCCGCACGTCGTCCCGCGCCCCGGCGGCGACGCGGACGACGTAGAGGTGCCAGGCGTGCTCCACGCCCTCGGCGCTGCCGGGTAGCTCGAGCTCCAGGCGCCCGAGCGCTCGCGCATAGGCCGCAGCGTGCCCGCGCCGGAGCTCGTTCCAGGCGTCGAGCCGGCGCAGCTTGACGCGCAGGACGGCCGCCTGGATCGTGTCGAGCCGCTCGTTCCAGCCCTCCACCACGTGCTCGTACTTGCGGCGCTCGCCGAGGTTTCGAAGCAGCCGGACGCGCTCGGCCAGCTCGGGCTCGCCCGTCGTCACGCAGCCCCCGTCGCCGTACGCGCCGAGGTTCTTCGCCGGGTAGAAGCTGAACGCGGCGATGCGTCCGAACGAGCCGACGCGGCGCCCCCGCAACGAGGCGCCGTGCGCCTGGCAGGCGTCCTCGACGAGCGCGAGTCCGCGCTCCTGGCACAGCTCCAGCAGGGTGTCGAGGTCGGCCGGGTGCCCGTACAGGTGGACAGCCACGAGCGCCTTCGTACGCGGGGTGACGGCCGCCGCGGCACGCTCGACGTCGATCGTGGCCGTCCGGGGGTCGCAGTCGACGAGAACGGGCCGCGCACCGAGGCGGAGCACGGGGAGCACGGAGGAGACGAAGGTGTTGGCCGGCGCGATCACCTCGTCGCCCGGGCCGACGCCGAGAGCTTCGAGCCCGAGCTGGAGCGCCGCCGTGCCCGACGCGACCCCGACGCACTCGCGGGTGCCGCAGTAGGCGGCGAACTCCCGCTCGAAGCGATCGACCTCCTCGCCGAGGATGTAGCGCGTCGAGCCGACGGCGTCGAGCAGGGCCCCGTCGGCCTCCGCTTTGATCGAGGCGTACTGCCGACCGAGGTCTACGAGCTTGAGGGTCATCAGGCCGAGGGCGCTCCGAGCTCGACCGACGCCCCGCCGGCGGCGAGCGACTCGGCGGCGGCCTCGAGCACGCTGACCACGCGCCGGCCCGCTCGCCCGTCCGTCACGGGCCGGGCGCCCGTGCGGCAGCAGGTGGCGAAGTGGCTCACCTGCTCCTTCAGCGGCTCGGCCGCCGGGAGCTGCGGGACCCGGATCTCGCCGTCTCGAATCAGCGCCTTGACCTCGCCGTACTCGGCGCCGCGCGCAGCCTCCGAGACGGCTTCGTAGCTCGCCCCCCGGTCGAAGATCTTGAGCCGCTCGTCTGCGGCCACGTCGTCGAAGACGAGCATGCGCCGGTCGCCCACGACCGTGACGGTGCGCACCTTGTACGGGTCGAGCCAGGAGAGGTGCGCCGCGGCGATCGTCTCCCCGTCGAAGCGCAGGTGCAGGAACACGACGTCCTCCCAGCCCTCGCGCAGGAACGCCTGGCCGGTCGCGGACACGGACGTCGGCTCGCGGTCGAGCAGGTAGAGCAGGATCGAGACGTCGTGCGGGGCGAGATCCCACATCGCGTTCACGTCCGACCTGATCGGGCCGAGCCCGGTTCGCGTCGTGTGGCAGTAGAGGATCCGGCCCACCTCGCCCGCGGCGATCAGCTCGCGCATGGCGCGCACGGCCGGGTTGTAGACGAACGTGTGCCCGACGAGGAGGACGCTGCCGCGGCGCTCCGCGGTGGCGATCAGCGTGTCGCACTCGACGGTCGTCGCGGCCAGCGGCTTCTCGCACAGCACGTGCTTGCCCGAGTCGAGCGCCGCGAGCGCGAGCTCGAAGTGGGTCGAGGTGGGCGTGGCGACGATCACCGCGTCGAGGTCGTCCGCCTCGAGCACGTCCGCGGCGCGGCGTCCGACGCGGACGCCCGGGTAGCGCGCCTCCACCAAAGAGAGAGCGTCCGCGCGGACGTCGCACGCCGCGACGAGCTCCGTCTCGGGCAGCTCACCGAGGATGCGCGCGTAGTGCGGGCCCCAGTACCCGAGACCGACGAGCGCGACGCGCAGCACGCCGCGACGGTACAGCACGCCGAGCCGGGCCTCTCACGATCTCTAAGCGACCATTCAGACCAGCGTGATCTACCGATCGACCGTCTAGGGTTCGAGGGCCGCATGTCGCTGCAGCCGCGCACCCCGGTCCTCTTCGTCCACCATCGCAGCGAGCTCGGCGGCGCGCCCGCCTCCCTCTCGTACCTGATCCGGGAGCTCGACGACGAGCAGTTCGAGCCCCACATCTATTGCCCGCCCGGGCCCGCCGCCGAGCTCTTCCGCGAGGCCGGGGCGCGCGTGCACACCGGCGCCGTGTCGGGCTTCACGCACATCTGGGCGTCGACCTACCGCGGCCGCCGCTGGCTCCTCTTCGGACGGGAGCTGGCGCTTCTTCCGCAACACGTGCTGCAGTTTCGCCGGACCCTGCGGCGCCACCGCTTCGAGCTCGTCCACTTCAACGACTCGCCGCTGATCCCGGCCGCGTGGCTCGCGCGGCGGGCGGGCCTGCCCGTGGTCTGGCATCTGCGCTCGGCCCTGCCGGACGGCGGCCGCGACCGGCGCTCCGCCTTCGTCCGCACAGCGATCGAGCGCCTCGCCACGACGTCGATCGCGATCAACCGCGACGTGGCGAGCGTCTTCGGCGTCGGCTCGACGGTCGTCCCGAACTCGGTGGATCTCGAACGCTTCCGCCCGGGTGACGAGAAGCGCGCGAAGGAGGCGCTCGGCCTGCGCAGCGCGCGTCCCGTCGTCTCCTACTTCGGCTTCATCTACCCCTCGAAGGGCTTCAAGGAGTTCATCGAGGCGGCTTCCCTCCTGCGGGACCGCGGCATCGACGCGAGCTACCTGATCGTGGGGGGCGCCGTCCGCGGCGAGGAGTTCTTCCGCACGGTGGTCGGCCGCAGCCTCCAGCTCGCAGACTTGACCCGGAACTACGAGTCGGAGGCGAAGCAGCGCGTCGACGACCTCGGACTCTCCGACGTCGTTCGCTTCGTCCCGTTCACGCAGGACACGGCGAACCTGTACCAGGCGAGCGACGTCGTCGTCGCGCCGTCGCAGGGACCCGAGCTCGGGCGACCCGTGATCGAGGCTGCCGCGAGCGGCGTGCCCGTGGTCGCGTCGGGATCTCGCACGGGCGGCGGCGTGGTCGTGCCGGACGAGACCGGCGTCCTCGTCGAGGACTTCGGCGCCGAGACGCTGGCCGAGGCGGTCGAGGATCTGCTGCGAAACGGCGCGCGGCGCGAGGCACTCGGCCGTGCCGCCCGCGAGCACGCTCGGGCCAATTTCGACCCGGGCCGGAACGCGCGCCGGATCGAGGCGATCTACCGGCGGATCGCACCTGTCCCCGAGCGGATCCCGATCCTGTACGTCCACCACCGCCCGCAGCTCGGCGGCGCGCCGTCGAGCCTCGCGCAGCTCATCCGCCACCTGGACGACCGGTTCGAGCCGCACGTCTTCTGCCCCGAGGGCCCGGCCGCCGAGCTGTTCGCGGAGGCGGGCGCGACCGTGCACACGGGCGACGTCTCGATCTTCGCCCACGCCTGGGACAGCCCCTACGAGGGCCTGCGCTGGCTCGTGCTCGGCCGCGAGGTCGCCGCGCTGCCCCCGCACCTCCGCCAGCTCGAGCGGCTGATGCGCGCGCACCGCTTCCCGATCGTGCACCTGAACGACTCGCCGCTCCTCGCCGCCGCCTGGGTCGCGCACCGGAACGGGGCCAAGCTCGTCTGGCACCTGCGCTCGGCGCTCGCGGGTGAGGGCCGCGACCGCCGCAGCCGCGCGATCGCGGCGCTGATGGAGCGCTGGGGCGACGCGGCGATCGCGATCGACCGCGACGTCGCCGAGCGCTTCCCGATCAGGCTGCCGCTGACGATCGTCCACAACAGCGTGCGCCGGCCGACGCCCGCAACCACGAACGGCGCGGGCGGCAAGCGGAGCCTCGGCTTGCCGGAGGACCGCGTCGCCGTCGGCTTCGCCGGCTTCGTGCGCCGGCAGAAGGGCTGGCCGGAGCTCGTCTCCGCGGCCGAGATCCTCGTCGACGAAGGGGCGGCGGCGCACTTCGTGATCATGGGCGGCGGCGTTCGCCCGCCCGAGTACTTCCGCACCGTGCGCGGCCGCGCGCTCGCCGCCGCGAACCTGCTCACCGACGAGGAGTCCGCGATCAAGGAGCTCGTCTCCGAGAAGGGCCTCGACAGGCACTTCTCGTTCCTGCCCTTCACCTCCGAGACGGGTGAGATCTACAGCGCGCTCGACATCGTCACGTTCCCGAATCAGGGTGTCGGACTCGGCCGGCCGGTACTGGAGGCGGCAACGTACGGCAAGCCGGTCGTCGCGTCTGGCTCACGGACGGGCGCCGGCGTGCTGCTCCCGCAAAGGACCGGGCTGCTACTCGACGATGCGAACCCGCGGGGGATCGCGATCGCGCTCCGTAACCTGATCGAGGATCCGGCGCTCCGCCGGCGTCTCGGCGAGGCCGCTGCGGAGCATGCGCACGAGCGCTTCGACCCGGTCCGGAACGCGCAGGCCGTCGAGAGCGTCTACGACTCGCTGCTCGGGCTCTCGACGCCTTGCGCCTCGACCAACGGCGGCGTCGTCGCGGCGCCCCCCTCCCTCGAGCCGGCGGGGCTAGAGGCCTAACGGCAACCGGTGGCGACCGCGAGCGCGGAGCAGACCTCCGCCATTCGCTCCACGCGCAGTCGACAGATGCGCTCGGCGAAAAATGCGCGCGGGATCACGGCGACGTTGTCGAGGCTCAGCACGCACTCGGCTGGCATTCCGTCGTCCTGCCCCACCGGCACCTCGCTCGGGATACCACGGATCGTCCGCGTCGCAGGCACCGCGAGCAGCCGGTTGAGAACTGGAATCGCCGCCTGGCGCGTGAGTACCAGGTGAGGCCGTCGGCCAAGCTCCGGATCCTCTACCCACCACACCTCGCCCCTGTTCACCACGGCTCATCCGCCAAAGAGCGCCGAGCGGACGCCTCTGCCCAGGGATCTTCCTCGGCCGGGACACGCTCGTACCCCTCGACGATCGCACGGTCGATTGCGGCTTCGCGGTCCGCTGCGAGGAATTCCTCGAGAGCGGTGCGGATGAGTTCCGAGCGCGAGACGCCGAGCCGTCCCGCCCGCTCGTCGAGTAGCCCCAGGAGTCGATCGTTTAGCTGGACAAGCGTCTGTTGCCGCCCCACCGTGACCATATTGTTGCATATGTGGGCCGCCAGCTCGTGAGCCCGGTGCGCCGAGTGCGCCTACCGCGGACCCGCTCATCCTTTACGGGATACGAGCCGACCGTAGAGCTCGAGCAGCTTCGGCCGCTCGGCCGCCCAGGAGAACGCCTCGCCGCGCTCGGCCAGGTTCTGCCGGAACTCGGCGAGCCGACCGAACGGGAAGGTGTCGAGGGCGCGGCCGATCCCCTCCACGGACTCGAGGTCGGCCGCGACCCCGAACCCGTTCTCGACGACGACCCCGCGCACGAACGGCAACTCGTTCGTGAGGATCGGCAGCCGGGCGGCGATGTACTCGTACAGCTTCATGGTCGAGGACAGCCGCTCGTTCAACCCCAGGCGCGCAGGAATCTGGATCACGCCCACGTCGGCCGACGCGCTCCAGCGCAAGTACTCGTCCTGCGGGCGCGCGTCGAGGAAGTGGACGGTCGCGGGGCCCGTGCGATCGAGGTCGCCGTAGCCCATGAAGACGAGCTCGACAGGTGCCTGCACACGCTCCATCGCCTCGATCAGGGCCCGCAGGTTGCGCATCGGGTTCAGCCACCCCTGGTAGAGGAGGACGTACCGGTCGGCCGCGATGCCGAGCGCCTCCCGCAGGAGGTTCCAGCGGCGTCGGTGCAGGTCGACGGGCGCGTCGACCGCGAGCTGGAGCGTCTCGATCTCGAGCCCGCCGTAGACAGACGAGATCGCGGCCGCTAGCAGCGGGTTCACCGTCAGGCGAAGGTCGGCCTCGCCGATGAGGCGCCGCTCCTCCGCCCGGAGCCGTTTCTGCACGCTCCGGTCGAGACCGGTCTGCTCGGGGTAGAACTCGTGCATGTCGTAGACCAGCGCCGCGCCCGTCTCGCGCTTGACCGAGACTCCGGCCGCGAGCAGGGGCAGATTGTGGACGTGGACGACGTCGGGCTCGAGCCCGAGCGCATGGTCGCGGAACGCGCGCTGGTACCCCGAAAGACCGCGCGCGAGCGAGCCGGCGGCACGGCGGCGGAGACGCGCCGCGAGGCCGAGGCCGATCTCGACGCGCTCGATCGCCACCCCGGTGGCCTCGCCCGGTCCCGGCCCCTGTGCGACCACGACCACCTCGTGCCCCGCCTCCGCCAGCGCGCGCGCCTCGTTGACGATCCGCGGATAGATCGTCTCCACCGAGCTCAGCATCACGACGCGAGCAGCCTTCATCGAGCCGTCATTGTCGTCCGCCACGCCCTTGGGGGGCGAGGTTCCCCCGCCCGGAACGACGGAGCGCGACTGGCATAGTGGGCGCGTGCTGCCCGCCTCGCTCGCACCGCCCGGCTGATGTGCGGAGTCTGCGGCGTCGTCGCCTTCGGGCGTCCGGCGGAGACGGACACGGTCGCGGCGATGGCGCGGGAGCTCGACCACCGCGGCCCCGACGGCGACGGCGCGTTCGTGGGCGAAGGCGTCGCGCTCGGATTTCGCCGACTTGCGATCATCGACCTCTCCGAGGCGGGCAGGCAACCCTTCGCGAGCGCCGACGGCGCGCTCCAGCTCGTCCACAACGGCGAGGTGTACAACTACCGCGAGCTGCGCTCCGAGCTCGAGGCGAAAGGCCGGCGCTTCCGCAGCGCCACCGACACCGAGGTCGTGCTCGCCGCGTACGAGGAATGGGGCGAGCGCTGTGTCGAGCGCTTCAACGGAATGTGGGCGTTCGCGCTCTGGGACGGGCGCCGCAAGTCGCTCTTCTGCTCGCGCGACCGGTTCGGCGTCAAGCCGTTCTACTACCGGCTCGCGCGCGGAAGGCTTGCGTTCGCGAGCGAGCTGAAGGCGTTCCGCGGCGATCCGGAGACGCGTCTCGCGCCCAACCCGCGTGCCGTGCGCGACTACCTGGAGCAGGGCTACGTCGACCACACCGACGAGACGTTCTTCGACGGGCTCGTGAAGCTGCCGCCCGCCCACACGCTCACGTTCGACGAGTCCGGGCTCCGACTCCGCCGCTACTGGAGGCTCGAGTCGCGCGAGCGAGGGCCTGGCGACGCCGCGGAGGCGGTCCGTGAGCTCTTTCTCGACTCGATGCGGCTACACCTCCGCAGCGACGTACCCGTCGGCACATGCCTCTCCGGCGGGCTCGACTCGTCCGCAATCGCTTGCGCCGTCGACCTGCTTCTGCGCACCGAGGCCGAGAACGCCAAGCCGGTCGGCGATCGACAGAAGACGTTTACCGCGTACTTCCAGGAGCCGGGGTTCGACGAGCGGGCGTACGCCGCGGCGGTCGTCGAGCTGGCGCGCGCGGAAGCGCACTGGATCTCGTTCGGCCCGGACGACCTCGTAGAGAGCCTGCCGTCGATCGTCGAGTCGCAGGACGAGCCCTTCGGCTCGACGAGCGTCGTCGCGCAGTGGTACGTCATGCGCGCGGCGCGCGACTCCGGAGTGACGGTGATGCTCGACGGCCAGGGCGCGGACGAGATCTTCGCCGGCTACCACGGCTACTTCGGTCCGTTCTTCGCCGACCTGCTCCGCCGGGGCCGGCTGCGCGACCTGCGCGCTGAGCTCGTCGCCTACCGCGACCTGCACGGCGCCTCCGCCTCCGCGGCGGCGATCGCGCTGGCGCGGCCTTTTCTGCCCGCACGCGTCCGCTGGGCCGCACGCGGCCGTGTGACGGGCGGCTCCTCTCTCCTCCATCCGAGCCTGCGGAACCTGGCACCGACACCGGAGCGCGGGGGCTCACCGTACACGGACCGCCTCCGCCGGATGCTGGAACTGATCCTGACCGAGCGCGGCCTGCCCGAGCTGTTGCACTACGAGGACCGGAACTCGATGGCCCACTCGCTCGAGGCGCGCGTCCCGTTCCTCGACCATCGGCTCGTCGAGCTCCTGTTCTCGCTCGAGGGGACTGAGCTGATCGAGCGCGGGCGGACGAAGGCGGTGCTGCGTCGAGCGCTCGGCGACCTGCTTCCGCCGCTCGTGCGCGACCGGGTCGACAAGCTCGGCTTCGTCACACCGGAGGCGCGCTGGCTGCGTGGCCCGCTCGGCGACCTGGCGGCGGACGTCTTCGCGAGCCGTTCGCTCGCCGAGCGAGGCTTCGTCGACGCGGCCGCGGCGCGCCGTCGTCTGCAACGCCATCGCCGCGGCGACCTGAACGCCGGCTTCGAGCTCTGGCGAGCGCTGAACGTCGAGCTCTGGGCGCGCACTTTCCTCGACTAGTTACTAGTGCGGCGTCCTGTAACGTTGCACCGGGAACTCGCGCGCCGTGACGCCGCACCTGCGGCCGCTCCGCGGCCGCGGCCCTGTTTGCTGGCAGGAGTCCTCGACCTGCCTGCTGCGCAGCGCTCGCGATGCAGGCCGCCAGCGACCGAAAACAACAGAGAACGGCCGCGCAGCGGCCGCAAGTGCGGCCTCCCCCAAGCACTGTTTCGGGTCGAACGTTTGGAGAGGCCGCACTAGGAAGGATCGAGAATCAGACTGGAACCGCCTCTTGCATCCGCTCTGCGTGCCGCGCGACGCAGGCGTCGATCAGCTCCATGTGCTCGCGCGTCCACGCGATCGTCCGCGTGAGTCCGTCCCGAAGCGGAACGCGGGCTCGGAAGCCGAGCTCGGCACGCGCCTTCTCCGTCGAGCCGAAACGCCGGCCGGACCGGTCCCAGTCGCGCGCGGGCGTCACGTCGGCCGGCGTCCGGTTCCCGGTCAGGTCGTCAACGAGCGTCGCGAGCTCGAGGATGGACGTCTCCTCGCCGCTCGCGAGGTTGTACACGCCACCGGGCTCGCCGCGGGTGGCACAGAGAATCAGCCCATCGACGATGTCCTGGACGTAGATGAAATCGCGGCTCGCGACGCCGCCGTTGTCGAGCTGGAGCGCCTCTCCCTTGAGGGAGCGATAGACGAAGGTCGGCGTCACGTTCCGCCAGACTGTCGCGGGCGTCCCCCGCCACCGCCCCGCGCCCAGGATCTCTCGGGGTCCGTACACGTTCTGGAAGCGCGCTCGCACCGTGGGAAGCCCGTGCCGCTGGCGGTAGTACACGGAGTGGAACTCACCGACCACCTTCGAGATCTGGTACGGCGAGTCGAGGTCGAGCGGCACCGGGCCGTCTTCAGTCACCGGCTCCGCCTCCCCCCATGTGTGCGGAGCGAGCGTGCAGCCGGAGGCGGCGTACACGAGCTTCTGGAGGCGCCCGAAGCCCTTCACCCGCTCGTAGAGCTTGAGGGTCGTCAGCAGATTGTTCTCGTGGTCGTCGAGCGGGTTCGCGATCGAGTTCTGGTTTCCGTGGTACGTCGCGAGGTGGAAGACGTGCTCGAACTCGTCGTCGAGCCCGTCCAGAATGACATCGTCTGCGATCGAGCCTTCCCGGAACTCGATCCGCTGGTCGTCCTTCACGTTCGCACGCTCGGCCGAGAGCAGGTTGTCGACGACGACGACGCGTGCAGCACCCTGGTCGAGCGCCGTCCGCACGAGATTCGAGCCGACGAACCCCGCTCCACCGACGACGAGGATGGTCCGGCCGTCTAGCTGCTCCATGCCGCTAGTGCTCGTCGCCCATGCGAAGGTGCGTGAAGGTCTCCTCGATCCCGTGCTCGCGGTAGTACTCGACCGCGGCCCCAACGCCTTCCTCGAGCGGCGTGGACGTGCTCCAGCCGAAGTCCTGCGCGGTCCGCGAGGGGTCGAGCAGGATCGTGTACGCGTCGTCGGGATTGCGAGGCCGTACCTCGACCTCGCCTTCGATCTCGATCCCGAGCGCCTTCACCGTCGCCTCATAGAGCTCCTCGATCGAGAAGTCCGACCCTGACGAGACGTGGTACGCGCCGCCCTCGCCTTCGCCGTCGACGGCCTGCAGCACCACGTCGATCAGGTCCTGGACGTAGACGAAATCCCGGCGCGTGTCCATCACGAAGCAGGACTTTCCCGTCGTGAGGCGCTGGAAGAAGGTCGGCAGCGGTCCGCTGAGGTTGCGCGGGCCGTACGCGTTCGCGAGCCGAAACGAGATCCAGTCGAGCCCGCGCAGGCGCACGTAGTACTCGCCGGCGGTCTTCGAGATCGCGTAGCTCGACTCCTCGGGCCGCAGAGGGTGGTCGAGCGTGATCGGCTGCTCGAGCGGGTGCAGGCCGTAGCAGAGAGCCGTCTGGAAGTAGATGAGCCGCCGGGTGCGGGCCTGTTGCGCGGCCTGCACCACGTTCGCCGTTCCGAGCACGTTGGTGGCGCCGTCCTCCTCCCAGTTCTCGGGATCCTTGTACGACGCCGCGGCGTGCACAACCACCTCCGGCTGGGACTGCGCGAACGCGTCGTCCACCGCAGCCCGGTCGCCGATCGTGCCCTCGACGAGCGTGAGGCCGTCTCGCTCGCCGAGGTTGTCGCGCCTGCCGGTCGCATAGTTGTCGATGACGAGCACCTCGTCGCCGCGCTCGACCAGACGGTCGGCGAGGTGCGAGCCGATGAACCCGGCGCCACCTGTGATCAAGACGTTCAAGCCATCACCTCGTTGGCGCGCCGGCGGAACTCCGACGCCCGGTCGTGGAAGGCGCGCTGCCAGAGCTCGAGCGAGAGGAGGCCCCAGATCTTCCGCCCGAACCTCGGCTCCTCGTCCAGCTCCGCCAGCACCTTGCGGTTGTCGATCAACGTCCTGCCCCGCGCGGCCTGTGAGGAGAAGACGTCGAGGACGAACTCGCGGACGCTGCCCGGCTTCCCGATCCAGTCCTGAAGGGGCACTGGAAAGCCCATCTTATCCGTTCGCTCCCGGATCCCCGAGGGGAGAACATCTCCCAGCGACTCCTTGAGCAGGTGCTTCATCGTCCCGTTCTTGAACTTCACGTCTGCCGGCATCGTCGCTGCGAGCTCGACTACGAGGTGATCGAGAAACGGCACGCGCGACTCGAGCCCGTGCGCCATCGAGACGCGGTCCTCGACGTGCAGCAGCGCCGGGAGCAGGGTCTTGAAGTCGAAGTGGGTCATCGAGTCGAAGTACGACTCGTTGTGCACGTTGTCGCCGTGGAAGATCGCGCGGAAGGACTCGAAAGGGGAGTAGTCGCCCAGCAGGGCCCAGTTCACCTCGTCGCCGAGCGTCGGGGCGCGGTTGATCAGGCGGAAGTAGCGCGCGTCGAGATCGTCGAAGAGGCCGTCCCGCCAGAATTCCTGCAGGAGGGGCTTGTACTCGCGCAGCGCGACGAGGTTCGGGATGATCGACTCGTACGTGACGATGAAGTTTCCGGAATGCATCGTCCCGTCGATCGCGCCTTTGATGCACTGCTCGAAGTACCCGATCAGGTAGCGCACGTAGCCCCCGAAGATCTCGTCGCCGCCCTGACCGCCCAGCACGACTTTGCGCGACCTCGCGGCGAGCTCCGAGACCATGTACTGCGGAAACGATCCGGGCCCCGCGACGGGAAAGTCGAGGTGGTACGCGACCTCCTCGATGCGGTCGACGAAGTCGCCCGGGCCGATGTCGATCTCCTCGAGCGGGAAGTCGCGCCAGGCCGCGAGCTCCCGTGCATACCGGCTCTCGTCGAAAGCAGGATCCTGCGAGAACCGGCCGCTGAAGCCGATCAGGTCGCTGCGCCCTCGCTCCGCCGCGAGCGACGCGACGATCGAAGAGTCGAGCCCGCCGGAGACGTACGCCCCGAGCGGCACGTCTGCCAGCAGGTGCAGGCTCACGGACTCCTCGAGGCGCGAGCGGATCTCCTCCCCGAAGAACCGCTCGGTGTGCTCGAAGTCGGGGCGGTAGTAGACCTCCCAGTAGCGGTGAGTCTCGACGTTGCCGGCCCGCACGCGTAGCAGGTGCCCGGGCTGGAGCTCCGAGATGCCGCGGAAGAGCGTCTTGCCGCCGAGACAGAACTGGAACGACAGGTAATCCTTGAAGCCGTCGAGGTCGGTCTCGATCTCGGGCACGAACGGGAGTAGCGCCTTCGCCTCCGACGCGAAGTAGAGAACGCCTCCGACCACGGTGTAGTAGAGCGGCTTGATGCCGAAGCGATCACGCGCGACGAAGAGCTCGTCGCGCTCGTCGTCCCAGAGCGCGAACGCAAACATGCCGCGCAGCCGCTCGAGCGCCTCGGCGCCCCAACGGCGGTAGGCGTGCAAGATGACCTCGGTGTCCGACGTCGTGCGGAAAGAGCCCTCCCCGAGCACCTTCCGCAGCTCGAGGTAGTTGTAGATCTCGCCGTTGTGCACGAGCTGGTTGCCGCCCTCGTCGGACATCGGCTGCTCGCCCGTCTCGAGGTCGATGATCGCGAGTCGGCGGTGCGCGAAGCCGGCGATCCCGTGCTGATGCGCCCACGTCCCCTGGCCGTCCGGGCCGCGGTGCTCGAGCAGGGCGTTCATCGTCGCGAGCGTGCGCTCGAGGTGCGGGATCGGGTGGCCGCCGAGGCTGACGGCACCCCCTAGACCGCACATGGTTGACTCCTCACCGGCACGAGGGCGAATGGTACGCGGGCCGCCGGATCAAGGCTTCCTGGCTCTGCAGCCGAGCACCGCTAGGAGCGCTCCGGTGACGTGGTCGGGTCGCCGGCGCGCGAGTGACTCGATCGCCTCGAGCCGGTGGCGTGCGCCGATGCCGACCTCGACCTCCCCGACGTGCGTGCCCAGAGCCGAGTGATCCCAGATGATCTCGTCGACCCCGGCGAGCGCCGCGGCGAGCTCGCTCGGCGGCAGGCCGTCTTCCTCGCCGCTGCGCAGCACGAGGCGGCGCCCTTCGAGCCGGGCGGCGAGCGGGAACGTGCGCCGCTCGAGCAGGTGGAGCCGGAGGAGGTCGGCGAGGAGCGCGTGTGTGGACACAGTTGACGGGCCGCGTGCCCAGTCTGCGAGCAGACGGCGCAACGGTCGCGACGCGAGCGCGAAGCGCAGGGCGCGAAGTCCCTTCGCCGTCATCGCGAGCGGCTCTTCGCGTAGGCGTACGAGAACCTTCGGAGCCCGCTCGCCGAGCGCGAGCGCGGCGGCACCGGCCCGCCACGCGACCTCGCCTCGCAGGGTCGAGCGGCGACCTTCCTCCACCACCGCGGTGAGCCGCTCGGCGAAGCTCGCGTAGGAGTAGCGGCCGCTCAGGATCAGATCCGCTCGCGCGCGGCCGGCGACCTCACGCAGGAGGTCGACGTCGCCCGCGCTCTCCAGCACCTGCTCGAGGTCGGAGAGATCGCGTCGAATCGGGAGGTAGTGCACGTTCGCCTCGAGGATGCCGAGGTAGGTGCCCTCGACGAGGAGCTGCGCCGTGCCCGTCGCCGCCGCCTCGAAGTGGCGCGGCCCGACCGTGAAGAAGCGGTGCGAGTCCCAGCCTGCGGGCATCAGCGCGCTTACCTCCTCGAACGAGCGAGACGGCTCCTCCCGCAGCAACTCGTCCGCGCGGCGGCCGATCTCGCCCCGGCGGTCGAGCGCGCTCGAGCCGCTCTCCATGCCGACCGTCGTTCGGCTCGAGGCCAGGAAGTCGAGCCAGCGCTCGCCGACGACGACATCCTCCGGACGGGTCGAGACGTCCGCCGCCAACCCGACCCGCGCGGCGGCTCGAGCGGTCTCCTCGCCGAGCCGGAGCTTGAGATGCCCCATGCTGCCGTAGCGAAACGGAAGCGGTGAGGCGCGGTAGACGACGTCGAGCCGGCGCGACTCGAGCGGCCGGGGCTGGCGTACGGCTGTGGCATCGTCGACGTAGCCGGTCAACGCTCGGTGGAAGCGAGCGCGCTCGTGGACGTTCGGGTAGAGCAGCGTGCGGTCGTCGAAGAGGCTGGTGAAGACGTCGGTCACGCCCACCTCTGCCAACCACTCGTCGAGACGGTCCGCGTGGTCGTAGTCGTCCTGCGGCGTTGCGATCTTCACGCAGTCGAGGTCTGCGAGCCAGCGGCTCTCGGCCCGGAAACGCTCGTACAGACTGCTCCAGCGCACGCCGAGCAATGTGTTGTGGAGGAGCACCGCGTCGGGCCGCAGGCGCGCGAGCCGCGCGGGCACGGACTTGACCGCGTTCCAGTAGACGAGCCGCGGGGGGCGGCGGGAGCGCTCGAGCGCTCGCACGTGCCGGGCGACAGAGACCCGCATGGGCCTGGGGCTCTCGTGCCGGTAGAGGACGAGGACGCGCGGCGGAGCGATCCTCACGGCGACGAGCGGCGCAGCAGCGGCTCGAGCGCCTCGTACGCCTCCTCTGGAAAAGCCCGCACGAGAGCCTCCAGCGCCTCGAATCGATGGATGCCGGCGGGACGCGCGCCGAGCTCGATCGCGATCGTCTTGAGGCGCGCGATCCGCCAGGGGACGGTCTCCCCGACGTCGACGTGCCGCCAGACGATCTCGCGAATCTCGGCGGCCGAAGCCCGCCTCCCGCCGTGCGCCCCGCCATCCGTTCGACCCGCGCGGCTGTGGAGGGTCAGCCGGCGCCGCCCTTCGTCGAAGCTCGGCTCGAGCTCGAAGGCCGGCCCGGCGGCGAGCTCGCCCGCCTGAGCCCTTCTCGCGAGGCCGAGCTTGAGCAGATCGTTCAGGAGGGCGCGCGAGCGTACCGTCGGCGCTCGTCGGCGGTGGCGCACGTAGGCGGCGAGGAGGTGCCGGAGTGGCGGGTCCCCGAGCACGAGCCCGACCGCGAGACCGCCCTTCACGGCGGCGCGGGCCGAGCGCCAGGCACGGGTTGCGCCGAGGCGGGCGCGCACGGTGGAGGCCGGGACGCGGACGGCGCGCTCGGCGCGCGCGAGTGGATACGCGATCGCCACACCGCGGGCCCGCCGGTCGGCCCGCACGTCCAGCACTCTGTCGAACTCCTCTGCGAACCGGTGCTCCGAGTACCGCCTCGACGCGACGACGTCTGCATGGGTGCGCTCGGTGAGAGCGCGGAGGCCGACGAAGTCGCGGAGCTGCTCGACGACCGAGTCGAAGTTCGAGAAGTCGCGCTCGAGCGGGATGTAGTGCTCGCCCGCCCGCACGACGCCCGAGTACTCGCCGGGGAAGAGGACGAGCGCGGTGCGCAGAGCGGCGGCCTCGAAGATACGCGGCGAGACGACGTCGATCACGACGTTTCCCTCGAACGGCGCCAGCACCGCGGCGTGGAGCTGCTCGAAGTCGGCACCTGGATTGTCGCCTAGGTACTCCTCGACGCGAAGCTGGAGCGACCCGTCGAAGTCGGCCACGCTCGCTCCGCTCGGCGTTCCGAGCGTGGCGCGGCCCGAGGCGAGGAAGGCGTTCCACGCGTCGCCGTAGATGCGGTCGGTCTCGCGCCAGCCGATGTCGCAGGCGAGCGTCGTCCCGCGCGCGTGCTCGAGGAAGCACCGGCCGATCGCCGCCTTCTCACGCCCGATTCGTCCCAGCCAGGGCGGCAGCTCACGCCCCCGGTAGACGACGTCGAGCGGCCGCGCCACGGGTGGGGCGGTGGGGTAGTGGAGCAGACGGTCGGGTACCCAGCCGGTCAACGTCGGGGCGATGTCCACGCCGGGCAGCCGCGAGCCGTAGAGGCCCTCGACCGCCGCGGGTGGGGCCACGGAGAAGAGGACCGAGACGCCGAGGTCGCGGAGCGCGGCGGCGATTGCGTCGACCCAGCGGTACTCGTCCTGCAGGAAGGCGGCCTTGAGGCCGGTATACGCACGGATCTGGTCGCGAAGAGGCTCCGCCAGGTAGGTGTCGAGAACGACGACGACCGAATAGTGGACAACCACCGCGTCGAACTCCGAGAGGTCGAGTAGCGCGCTTCGCGACAGGCCCACCGGGTTCAGCGTCCGCACGCGATGACGGGAGAGCCGCCGCAACGCGTCGATGTGATCGAGTGTGGTGGCGGCCTGAGACCGGTCGTCGTCGCAGAGGAGCAGAACCGACAACCGTCCACCCCCTCGCGGCGGCCAGACCGCTGCGCGATTCGGGCGCATCCTGAGAGTAGGCTAGCCTTCTCGCCGGCACGGCGCCCCAGGACGACTCGAGCGGTTGGCTCCACGGCTCGAGGCATCGTTTACCCTGGCAGCTCCCCCAATGGCTACGACCGCGATCCGCTCTCGCTCCGCCGCACGCACCCGCGGCCCCCTCGCTCACCTGGGCTCGGCGCGCTTCCTCCTCACCCACTGGCGGCTGCTCTGGCGGCTGACGCGAAACGAGATCTCGGCACGCTTCGCCGGCTCGCTGCTCGGCGGGTTCTGGATCTTCGTCGCGCCGCTGCTCATCCTGGTCGTCTACTCCGTGGTCTACGTCGGCATCTACGGGTTCCGAGCGGGCGAGCTCAGCTCGACCCAGTACGTGATCTTCCTGTTCGCCGGCCTGGTGCCGTTCCTGGCGGGCGCCGAGGCGCTCGCCGTGGGCGTCGGCTCCGTGCTCGCGAACAAGTCGGTCTTGAGCAACACCGTGTTCCCGATCGATCTCGCGCCGGTGAAGGTGGTGCTGACGAGCCAGGCGCAGATGGTGCTCGGGATGTCGCTCGTGATCGCGGGCGGGCTCTTGGTGCACACCGCTCACTGGACGGTCGTCCTCTTCCCCATCGTGTGGGCACTCCAGATCATGGGCCTGATCGGCCTCACGTGGGTGATCTCGCTGCTGAACGTGATCTTCCGCGACCTCCAGAACATGCTCGGCGCGATCCTGATGATGGTCTTCATCATCTCGCCGATCGCCTACATCCCCGAGCAAGTCCCGAGCCAGCTCAAGTTCATGCTCCTGTTCAACCCGTTCGCCTACTACGTCACGGCGTACCAGAAGCTGCTCGTGTTCGGGACGGTCCCCTCGGCCCGGCACTGGCTCGCGCTGGCGCTGCTGTCGCTCGTCCCGTTCGTCGTCGGCAGCTGGTTCTTCTCGAGCGCCAAGCGGGTGATCATCGACTATGTCTGAATCGCTGATTCGCCTCACGGGCGTCGGGAAGATGTACAAGATCTTCCCGTCCCGGGGCGCGAACCTGATGGACGCGCTCGGCGTCAGCGGCTTTCTCGAGACGCTCGCCCTCCCTCGTGAGCGCGCCCGCAGCTACCGCGAGTTCTGGGCGCTCCGCGGGATCGACCTCGACCTCCAGGCGGGCCAGCGGCTCGGCATCATCGGACGCAACGGCGCCGGCAAGACGACGCTGCTCAAGTTGATCACCCAGAACTTGACCCCCACGGAGGGTAACGTCGAGATCCGGGGGCAGGTGCAGGCACTCCTCGAGATGGGCGGCGGCCTCCATCCCGAGTTCACGGGCAAGGAGAACATCCAGGCCGCGCTCACCTTCCTAGGGCTCTCGCCGTCCGAGATCCGGGAGGCGGACGAGGACATCGCCGAGTTCACCGAGCTCGGCCGCTTCCTCGAGCAGCCGTTCAAGACCTACTCGCTCGGGATGCAGGCGAGGCTCGCCTTCGCGATCGCGACGGCGATCAAGCCCGAGATCCTCATCGTCGACGAGGTCCTCGGAGCCGGCGACGCCTACTTCTTCGGGAAGTCGACGGCGCGAATGCAGAACCTGATCGAGGGCGGCGCCTCGGTCCTCCTCGTCTCGCATGCGCTCGATCAGATCGTGCGCTTCTGCGACGACGCGATCTGGATCGACCGCGGCCGGATCGTGCTGGCCGGGCCGAGCACCGAGGTGGTCAAGGGCTACGAGAAGTTCATCCGCGAGCTCGAGGACCGGCGGCTGAAGGCGAAGAACAAGAAGCTGCGCGAGCACAAGTACGACGGGTTCGAGCGCGAGAGCTATACCGACTACCTCACGGTGCGGGTGACTGCCGAGGGGGCCGGCGCCCACTGTGACGTGTCGGAGCTCAGGCTCCTGCGCGGCGGCTCCCCGGAGGACCAGGTCGGCGTCGGCGACGCGCAGGATGCGGACGCCACCCAGTCCTCGCACGTCGTCCTCGAGCCGGGCGACTGGTCGCCCCCCGCGCAGGACGAGTACGAGTTCTTTCGCGGGCTGCGCCCGTCGGGCCCCGGAGGGCCGGCCGCAGTCGCGAGCGGAGACGGAGTCTTCCACCTCTGGTTCTTCTATGCCGACTCGCGGTACTCGATCGAGGTGCGCTACCGGCTGCGTGGAGGCACAGGGAGAGTCGAGGTGGGACGCAACGGGCGCCTCGACTCTTCCGCCGAGCTGCCAGCCTCGGACGAGTGGACGACGGTGCGGCTCGCGCTCGTCGACCGGACCCACAGCGCCTCAGGGACGTCGCGCACGCTCGAGGACGCGTCGCACGGGAAGCTCGAGCCTGCCGAGTCGTCCGTGCTCGGACGGGTGCACCGATCCGACCTGGTCGACAGGCCCGATCCGCTCGCGATCTCGGACGACGAGGAGGCGGCGCGAGTGGCGGTGGGCGAGCGGCAGGAGCACAAGGTGCAAACGCTCAGCAGATGGCCAGGCGAAGGCTCGCTCGTGATCGAGGACCTCGTGCTGAGCGGCGAGGGAGGCGAGGAGCGAGCGGTGTTCCGCGCAGGCGAGCCGATGACGATGAGCGTCTCGGTGCGCGCACGGAGGAGCGGCCGCTTCGAGGTAATTCCGGCCGCCGTACTGTTCCGCCTCGACGGGATCCTCGTCTCGAACCACCCAGGCGAGCTGCTCGAGGTCGAGCTCGGACGCGGCGAGCTCCGGGAGCTGCGGCTCGAGTTCGGACCGCTCAACCTCGGCGACGGCCGCTACGTCTTCTCGGTGGCGCTCTACCGCAAGCTCAGCCACCTCGAGCCCTCGGAGCACTATGACCTGATCGACCGCAGCTACGAGTTCGAGATCGTCGGCAATGACGTGTTCAACAACGGCATCTTCCGACACCCGGCCCTCTGGTCGCTCACGCCTCCCTCCACTCGGCCCGCGATCGCTGAGGGCGCGACCTCGACCCGATGACGACGGCGGCGACCACCTCCTCCGACTACGCGAGCTTCTGCGTCTGCACGCGCTGCTTCGACAGGCTCGGCCAGGACGGCGACGATCGCCTGACGTGCCGGGCGTGCGCCGCGTCGTACGAGATCCGCAACGGGATTCTCATGCTGCTCCCCGAGTACGCGGACGACGATAGGCGGCTGCGGTATCTGGCGAACTACCAACGTGTCGCGCAGGACGACCTCGTGCAACCGTTCGAGCACGACCGTGAGGGCCGCCATGCCGTGCTCCTCGACTTCATCGGAGACGTGCGCGGCCGACGCGTGCTCGACATCGGGTCGAGCGACGCCGGCTATCTCAGGGCGCTCGAGGGCGCGGAGCTCGAGGTCGCCTTCGATCTCGCCTACCCGTTTCTCGAGGCGATCCCGGCCTCGGCAGGCATCGTGGCAGTGTGCGGCGACGCCGAGGAGCTGCCGTTCGAGCCTGGGTCCTTCGACGTAATCGTGCTCTCGGACGTCCTCGAGCACGTCCTCGACCCGGTGCGGCTCATCCTCCGCATTCGCCAGATCGCGACGACGCGCACGCGGATCATCGTGCACGTTCCCTGGGAGGAGGACATCCGCCGCTACGAGAGCTCCGAGTACGAGTTCTCCCATCTGCGCAGCTTCGACGACTACAGCTTCGGGCTCCTGTGGCGGGAGTTCCAGATCGTCAGGGAGCGCTCGACCCACCCAGCGCTCGAGCAGCCCATCGTGTTCCAGCTTCGACGATTCCTGCCTCTCCGGCTCTACAACCTTCTCACGTATTCGTATTTCCACGGTTCGCTCGGCAACCGCGAGTACGAGTGGCGCGCGCGCTGGATCGCGGCGTTGCCGAAGCACGAGCGACTTCTCCTCCGCTTCTACCGCCCGAACTTCAAGCTGTTCGAGCTTCGGACGCTGGAGTCGGTCCCGACCGAGGGCGGCTACACGTTCAGGGCGCCGCTGCCGCGCTCGGCACGCGCCCTCGCAGCGCGCGCGCCGAGCGCCGTGAAGTGGCTCCGCGGCCGGCGCTCCGGCACCTGACGCGTGCCGAACACCCGCGTCAGGATCGACCCGCTGCGCCGCCTGCTCGTGCTCGTTCCGCACGAGCCCGAGCTCGATCCGCGGATCGGGTGGGTGCTGAAGCTCTGCCGCGAGCTCGGGCGGACGGAGCTGGTCGCGGCCACCTGGTCGAGCCGTAAGCCGCCGGTCGAGTACGACGGGGTCGTGTCGGTCGAGCGGGTGGACGTCGTTCAGACGGCGGGGCCGCTCGCGCTGTGGCTGTCGAGCGCGGCCGCGCCGCTGAACTACCACCGCTCCACTGTCGCCTTCGTCGAGCGGCAGGGTCGCCCGCCCGCCTCGAACGATCTCCGCACGCGCCTCGACCACCATCGCGGCGCGCTCCTGCGGCTCCTTGCGAACTGGGGCTACTACGGGCTCCTGCTCTCGGCGCTCTACCGGCGCGGGCGGTCGATCTCGGTGCCCCCGACTGCGATCGTCTGCCACGACATCTACTCGCTGCTGCCGGGCGTCCTCCTGAAGCGACGTCTCGGCTGCGCGCTCCTGTACGACAGCCACGAGTTCTTCCCCGAGAGCGACCTCCTCGCGCCGCGCTGGCAGAAGCGCCTCATCCGGGCGCTCGAGCGCCCGTTCATCCGCCGAGCCGATGCGGTGGTCACGATCTCGCCGCCGCTGGCCCGCGAGCTCGAGCGTACCTACGGGCTCGACCGGGTCGCGAGCGCTCCGAACGCCGAGCCGCGCGACACCCTCGGCGAGGTCGCGCCTCCCCGCCCCGCTGCGACGCCGATCCGATTCCTGCTTCAGGGCCAGGCCTCGCCGGGACGCGGGTTCGAGCGCCTGTTCGAGCTCTGGCAGCGGCTGGACGAAGACCGGGCGGTGCTGCTCGTCCGTTGCCCGGAGCACGAGTACACCCAGGAGCTGCGCGAGCGCTTCGGGGAACTCTTCTCCTCCGGGCGCGCCGTCTGGCTCGACCCGGTCCCGGAGGCGCGACTCGTCTCCGCCGCGTCGGACGCCCACGTCGGGGTGATCCCGTACGTCGGACCGAGTCTCAACCACCTGTACGCGTGCCCGAACAAGCTGTCGCAATACATGGCGGCCGGCACGGCGATCCTCAGCAACGACCTCCCGTACATCGCGTCGGTCCTGCGTGGGTACGACTGCGGACTCACCTACCGCGCCGACGACGCGGAGAGCTTCACGCGCGCGGTCCGCACGCTCCTCGACGAGCCGGAGACGCTGCAGCGGCTGCGGGAGAACGCCTACACGGCCGCGCGCTCGCGCTTCAACTGGGACGAGCAGTCCGGCCCCTACCGCGAGGCCTTGCGGCGCCTCCACGAGCAGAGGCGATGAAGCGAATCCTCGTCCTCTACCGGCATCCACCCGGCTACGACATGCGCCCGGCGATCGAGTCGCACCTGCACGCGCTCGACCTCGAGCCACGCGACGACGAGCTCCACTATCACAACGCGTACGAGGAGTCACCGCCCGCGTGGCTGCGCCGGCTGGAGTTCGACGCCGTCGTGCTGCACACGACCTTCCTGACCATGCGCTGGGACGCGCTCTCGCGTTTCAAGTGGCGCTACCGCTGGGTCGCGAACCTGACGTGCCCGAAGCTCGCCATCCCGCAGGACGAGTACGACCACTCCGAGATCCTGGACGAGTGGCTCTTCGACTGGGGCGTCACGGACGTGTTCACGAACTTCGCTGTGGAGGAGCGCAGCCTCATCTACCCGATCCTCTGCTCGCGCGCCCGCTTCCACGAGTGCCTGACCGGCTACGTCGACGAGGAGCTCGCCGCGCGGTGCGTGCCGCGGATGCGGCCGCTCGCCGACCGGCCGAACGACATCGTCTACCGGGCGTCGAACCTGCCGTTCTGGTTCGGCAGCCACGGACAGCTGAAGCACCGAATCGCGGAGATCGTGCACGAGCGGGCGCTCGCGCACGGCCTTCGGCTCGACGTCTCGACGCGGTACGAAGACGTGCTCTACGGCGATGCGTGGGCGGACTTCCTCCTGTCCGGACGCGCCGTCATCGGAGCCGAGACGGGGTCGAGCGTGCTCGACCGGCGCGGCGAGGTCCAGGCGCGTATCCGGACGGTGCTGGAGAACGATCCCGCGCTGTCCTTCGAGGAGGTCGCGAGCCGGATGCCGTCCGGCTGGGACTCGTACCGGCTCTTCGCGATCGGCCCCCGGCACTTCGAAGCGGTGGTCACGAGAACCTGCCAGGTGCTCGTCGCGGGCTCGTTCAGCGGGATTCTCGAGGCCGGTCGCCACTACATCGCGGTCGAGCCCGACTTCTCGAACCTCGACGAGGTGCTCGAGCAGGTCCGCGACAACGCGCTTCTGGAGCGGATCACGGGTCAGGCCTATGACGACATCTACCGGTCCGGCAGGTTCACGCTCCGGTCCTTCGCCGCCCAGCTCAGAGCGGCCATCGACGCGGCGCCGGAGCGCCCCCGCACGCTCCGGCGGGCGGCGTTCCCGCTCGTCCGCGACCGCGGCCCAGCCCTGGAGCGCGGCGTAGCGACCGGGGGCGCGGCAGCCGCGCGCGCTGCGCGCGCCGCCGCAGCAAGACTCCGCCGGACTCGGCGGGCGCCGGGCGCGGCGCATCCTCCGGAGGATCGGGACCCCGAGGCGATTGACCGATAATCCCTCGACCGATCGGGCAAGCTCTCCCGCGGTTCGAGCGGCGCCATCTCGATGGAGGAACAGCACCCGCCCACTGTGATCCGGTCGCCCGGGAGCACCGGCGACCGGACCGATCCCGCCCCGCAGCTCAGGGTCCTCCTCCTGTGCGACAAGAGCCGCTCGCACGCGAGCACGCTCCGCGAGCACATCGCCGCCTTCCCGCGGTACTCGCGCCACCGCGTCGACGTCTTCGACACGTACCTCGTCCCGGACAGCGCCTACCTGGACCTCGCCGACTACGACGTGGTCGTCATCCACTATTCGCTCGTCGTCACGGGCGACTCATATCTCTCGCCTGCGCTCCGCGAGAAGATCCGCGCATTCTCCGGGCTCAAGGTCCAGTTCCTCCAGGACGAGTACCGCTGGATCGACTCCGTCACGGAGATGATGCGCTGGCTCGGGATCGGCGTCCTCTTCACGATCGTCCCGCCGCGTGAGCTCCCGAAGGTCTACGGAGGCCGGCTCCCGGGCGTCGAGCTCGTTCCCACCCTCGCCGGCTACGTGCCCGAGAGGCTGGCTCGCCGCAGGAGCCCGCCCCTCGAGCAGCGCCCCCTCGAGGTCGGCTACCGGGGCCGCGTCCTGCCCTACTGGATCGGCGCGCTCGCGCAGGAGAAGGTCGCGATCGCGAGGGAGTTCCTCGCGCGCGCGGATCGCTACGGCCTCCGAGTCGACATCGCGTGGAGCGAATGGGACCGCATCTACGGCGAGCGGTGGAACCGCTTCCTGGAGTCCTGCCGAACGACGCTCGGAACCGAGAGCGGGGCGTCGATCTCCGACTTCGACGGCTCGGTCGAGCGCGCTGTCCACGACTACCTGAGAGAGCGGCCGGGCGCGTCGTTCGGGGAGGTCTCGCGCCACGTCCTCGCCCCCTACGAAGGCAACGTCGTCATGAACGTCGTCTCGCCCCGGATCTTCGAGGCCGCTGCGCTCAGGACTGCGATGGTGCTCTTCCCCGGCGAGTACGAAGGCACGGTCCGGCCCTGGGAGCACTACGTCCCGCTCGAGAAGGACTTCTCGAACATGGACGAGGTCGTCGAGGCGATCCGCGACCTTCCGCTCCTACGCTCGCTCGCCGCGAGAGCCCACGCCGACCTCGTCGAGTCGGGCCAGTACTCGCTCCGCTCGTTCGTCAGCGAGTTCGACGACCTCGTCGCGAGCCGTGTCACCGTCCGCGGGAAGGGCGGGTCGTGGGGCTATCGACTGGCCCGAGTCGAGCGTGTGGGGAGGACGCGGACCGCGCTCGGGCTCGATCCGTCGCGGGCCCGCGCGACGCTCGGGCGGGCGCGAGCGACCGCCAGGCTCGTGCGCGGTGACAGACCTCTTCGCCGGGTGCTCGTCACCTATGCCGGCGAGCCGGCCGCGCGCGGCAGGATCCGCCCGCGGCGCCTGACGAAGGACCTGCTTCGCCTCGGCATCCTCCGGCGCCTGCAGGCGGGCACGCCGGTGACGTCCGAGACCTTCGCGCTCCGGGTCGAGCTGGACGAGAACGAGGGGACGCTCGTCTTCCGTAGCGTCCCGCTGGCCGCAGGGGGCGTTCCCGCCGATCCACGGCTCACCGACCGGATCCGCGCGGCACTCAGCGCCGGGCGGGTCCGGCTGATCCTCTGGGATCACACGGCGGTCGGGCTGCAGGTGCACTTCAGGTACCCGTCCGGACGCTGGCTCGGGATTCCGGTCGGCTACTACGGCGTGATCGGGATCCACCACTTCGGCCCGCTCGCCGAGCTCGCACGGCACTCGTCCGGGGTCGTGTGGGAGGCGATCGCGCCCCTGTGCGGGCCGGCGGCGGCGCCTCCCGAGCCCCGGCGTAGGGGCGCCGTGCGTAGCGCGCTCGCGCTCGCGCGCCATCCTCGCTACTACCTGGCGAAGAGCGCGCTCCTCGTCAAGGCGCTCGCGACCAACCGGCGGCTCGCACGGCTCGCTCTGCGGGGACTGCGGACAGCCGAGCTCCGCCATGACGTGACGCCGGCTCGGCTCCTCCAGGACGCCCTGAAGCTGTACGCGGTGCACGCGGCCCACGCAGCCCGCGTGGCGACGGTCTCCCGCGTCGAGACCGAGCTCCTCGACGACGGCCGCACGCTCCGGTTCAAGACGTGTGCGACGCCGCCGATCGCATACGGCACGCCGTGGGTGACGGTGGGCCCCGGGGCGGAGCCGACCCGCGTGATCTGGGACAACTCGGAGGTGGGTCACGTGCTCGCGTTTCCGGTCGTCGGCTACCGCGGGCTGGCGCTCGAGGCCGGGCCGGGCGGCACGCACGAGTTCCGCGCACTCACCGCGCTGCTCGGGCGCTTTCCCGCGGAGACGCTCGCGGCGCTGCTGCCCGAGCCGCGGCCGCCCCGGCGCGTGGCACGGCTCGTGGTGCAGAGCTATGCGGCGAAAGGGTGGCTGGCGCTACGGGCGCTGGCTGGGAGCAGGACGTTTCGCGCCCTGTTGTTGCTGTACGTGCGCGATCGCACCCTGCGGAGGCGGGTCCGGGCGCGCGTGCTCCTGCGCGACCTCGTCAATCTCTCGACCCTGCACCGGGCGTGGGCGGGACGAGTCGGCCCGGTCGCGCGGCTCACGGTCGAGCTGTGCGAGGATGGGCGCAGCCTGCGCTTCCGCACGGCCGGGTCGGGGAGGGAGGCGCACGTGAGCTCGTTCGCGCACATCGACCGGTCCGCGCTTCCGAGCTCGATCGTGTGGGACAACTCGGAGCTGGGCAAGTCGCTGCAGCTGCCGCTTCGGTTCCATCGCGGGCACAGAATCGCCGTCGGGCCCGACTGCAGCTACTCGTTCGACGCGCTCGCGGCCCTCATGCAGCGGCTACAGGCACAGACCTGGGCAGTGCTGCTGCCGCCGACGGAGTGACCGGAATCCGTCGTCGCGCGCCCGCCGATGGCGCGACGCGCCTTTCTGCGCGATCGTGCGTCCGGGCGCTCTATCATGCTGCGCGCACTGGCCTCTGCGTGGAATCGCGTTCTCGCGAAGGCTTGTCTCGACGCGAGCGGGCAAACGGAAGGCGGGGTACGTATCACCGGAATCACGATCACGCTCGTCCACATGGGCGACTCGATCACCTTCGGGCAGTACGTCGACGCGAGCGTGCGCTGGACGACGCTCGTCGAGCTTGCCGTCCGCGACGAGCTTCCGGACGGCGTCGAGCTGCACTCGATCAACCGCGGGGTCTCCGGCGAGACCACCCGCATGGGACTCGAGCGCTTCCCGGCGGACGTCCAGAGCCTCGAGCCCGACGTTATGACCCTCCAGTTCGGGCTCAACGACTCGAACTGCTGGCAGACCGACCGAGGCCTGCCCCGCGTCTCCGAGCGAGCGTTCGTCGCGAACCTCGTCGAGATGATCGAGCGCGGGCGCCGGTTCGGCGCCGGCGAGATCATCCTCGCGACGAACCACCGAACGCTCCGGAGGATCCCGCTCCCGAGCGGCGAGGTCTACGAAGAGGCGAACGCCCGCTACAGCGAGCTCGCCCGTGAGGTCGCAGCCGAGGCGGGGGTCGCGCTCTGCGACATCCGCGCCCGCTTCGAGCCGATGGAGGACGAGGAGCTCGAGCGGATGCTGCTTCCGTACCCCGACCACCTCCACCTGAGCCAGGAGGGGAACGCCGTCTACGCGAACGCGATCTTGCCGTACGTCGACCGCGCGGTGAGCGCCGCGATCGAGAGGGGTGACGTCCTTGAGCGCCGCTAAGAGCGCAACCGACCTGCACTGGAACGACCGCGCAGCCTCGGTCGCGAACGACGCCGAGGTCAACCTGATGGACATCTTCCAGCGAGAGATGGAGTACGACTACGTCTGCCGTTACCTGAGTCCCGACATGCGCGTGCTCGAGGTCGGCTGCGGAAACGGGTTCTCGACGGACCGCTTTCGCGAGCTCGTCGCGCACGTGGACGCGTTCGACTACGCAGAGAACATGATCGAGCGCGCGCGCGACGCGTTCGGCGAGACGAACAATCGCTTCCTGCACGACAACGTGCTCGACCCGCGGGGGCTCGCGGGACCCTACGACTGCGTCGTCTGCGTGCGCGTCCTGATCAATCTCGCCGACCTCGAGCAGCAGCTGACCGCGCTCCGCAACATGGCAGAGCTGACGGCGCCAGGCGGGCTGCTGATCCTCGCCGAGGGCTTCACCGAGGGCTTCGAGGCATTGAGCGAGCTGCGCGCGACGCTGCACCTACCGCCGATCGAGCCCGCATCGATCAACGTCTACTCGAGCCTGGACGACCTGCTGCCGGAGCTCGAGCGCACCTTCGAGCTCGAGGACACCTTCCACCTGGGCGCGTACGACTACCTCACCCGGGTGATGTATCCGCTCGTCGCGGGCCCCGCGAACGTCCGCCACAACACGAACATGAGCGAGCGCTGCTCCGATCTCGCCCGCGCCTTCAATCCGGACTGCTTCGAGCCGCTCTCGCGCCTGCGCGGGCTCGTGCTTCGGAAGCACGCCTCGACCTGACAGGAAACTACGGTTCCAGGCGGCGGTTCAGGCGGCGATCGGCTGGTCGAGGGTGACGCGGTGTCCGAGCGCTTCGAGCTTGTCGGATGAGGTGTTTGGTGGCGCGTTCGGGGTCGTGTCTGCGGAAGTAGTCGCCCCCGAGGTCGCGGTAGAGCTCGCCGGTCGTGAACATGTGCCATCCGGGCGCAGATGAGCGAGCGCTTGACCGCGCCGAGCGCTTTCGTGTGACCGCGGCGAGGAATAATCGCACTGAGCGCTGAGCCACAGCTCTTCGATGTCGACCTCCGCCCGGGCGAGCTGATCGAGCGCGGTCGCACGAAGGCGGTGCTGCGCAGAGCGCTCGGCGATCTGCTCCCGCCGGTCGTACGAGACCGCGTCGACAAGCTCGGCTTCGTGACGCCGGAGGGTCGCTGGCTGCGCGGAGCGCTCGGAGAGCTGGCGGCGGACGTCTTCGCCTCCCGCTCGTTCGCGGAGCGGGGCTGGGTCGACGCGGCCGCCGCGCGCCGCCGCCTCGAGCGGCACCGCCGCGGCGAGCTCTCCGCCGGCTTCGAGCTCTGGCGCGCGCTCGGCCTCGAGCTCTGGGCGCGCGCATTCGTCGACACTCCCCCGAGTGGTACCGTGTGACCACATGGCTTCGAGCATCGGCATCCGGGCACTTCGGGAGACCTTGACGACGACGATTCGACGCGTGCGCGCGGGAGAGAGCTTCGAGGTGACGCACGACGGCGTGCCGGTGGCGCTGCTCTCCCCGTTGCCGGGCGGCCTCGTCGCACGCCTGCTCGCGAGCGGAGATGCGACGGCGGGGAAGCCGCTGGAGCGCCCGCTCTCACGCTTCAGCTTCGTCGGACGGCTCACCGCCAGCGAGGCGCTCGAGGAAGACCGCGCTGAGCGCTGAGCCGCA
>JBBSIG010000003.1:0-29062 GCA_038232215.1 Gaiellales bacterium
CGGTCCCGACCCTCGAGGAGGTTCCCGTATGACCCATCGCATCGCAGTGATCCCGGGCGACGGCGCCGGCCCGGAGGTCGTGGCCGAGGCGCGGAAGGCCGTCGACGCGCTCGGGCTCGAGCTCGAGTGGCACGATCTCCCGTGGGGCACGGCGCACTTCCACGCCACCGGGGCGATGATGCCGCCCGACGGGCTCTCGCTCGTGCGGGAGTACGACGCGGTGCTCCTCGGTGCGGTCGGCGACCCTTCCGTGCCCGACCACGTCACGCTCTGGGGGCTGCTCCTACCACTGCGTCAGGGGCTCGACCTCTGGGCGAACCTGCGACCTGCCCGGCTGCTCGAGGGGGTGCCGTCGCCGCTCGCCGGCCGGCCCGCGGTGGACATGCTCTTCGTACGCGAGAACACCGAGGGCGAGTACTCCGGCGTCGGGGGCCGCGCGCACCAGGGGCTCGAGCACGAGGTCGGGATCGAGACGAGCGTCTTCACGCGCACCGGCGTCCGCCGCGTGCTCGAGCACGCGTTCGCGCTCGCCGAGGGGCGCCGCCGCGTGGTCACGAGCGCGACCAAGTCGAACGCGTCCCGCTACGGCTACGTGCTCTGGGACGAGCTCGCCGAGGAGGTGGCCGCCGAGCACCCGGACGTGCGCTACGAGCGCGTGCTCGTCGACGCTCTGGCCGCCCGCATGGTCGCGCAGCCCGCGAGTCTCGACGTCGTCGTCGCGTCGAACCTCTTCGGCGACGTACTGACGGACATCGCGGCGGTCCTCCAGGGTGGAATGGGCATGGCCGCGAGCGCGAGCGTCGCGCCGGGGTCCGGTACGCCCGGGATCTTCGAGCCGGTGCACGGCTCCGCCCCGGACATCGCCGGACGGGGGATCGCGAACCCGGTCGGCGCGATCTGGAGCGCGGCGCTGATGCTCGAGCACCTCGGCGAGGACGAGGCCGCAGCGCGCGTGGTACGCGCGGTCGAGTCGGCCTGCCGGGAGGGCCTGCGCACGCGCGACGTCGGCGGGACGGCGACGACGGGAGAGGTCGGCGACGCCGTGGCGGAACGCATCCGCGGTGGCTGAGCGCGCCCTCTTCCTGCTCACCGGACCGTCGGCGGCCGGCAAGACGACCGTGGGCCGGCTGCTCGCGGGCCGGTTTGCGCGCGGCGTCCATGTCGTCGCGACCGCCCACGCTCCCGCGCCGGCATGACGTCTGCGTGGTGGGGGAGCGCCGTCCTGTACGAGATCTACGTGCGAAGCTTCGCGGACTCCGACGGCGACGGGGTCGGCGACCTGCCCGGGATCCGCTCCCGGCTCCCGTACTTGCGTGACCTCGGCGTGGACGGGATCTGGTTGACGCCGTTCTACCCCTCGCCGGGCGCCGACCACGGCTACGACGTCTCGAGCTATGTCGACGTCGACCCGCAGTTCGGCACCCTCGGCGACTTCGACCATCTCGTCTCGGACGCCCACGAGCTCGGCCTGCGCGTGGTGATCGACGTCGTCCCGAACCACACCTCGAGCGAGCATCCGTGGTTCCGGAACGCGCTGTCCGCGGCGCCCGATCACCCGGATCGCGCCCGCTACGTCTTCCGTCCCGGCCGGGACGGCGGCCCGCCCAGCAACTGGACCTCCGCCTTCGGCGGCTCCGCCTGGACGCTCGACGAGACCACGGGCGAGTACTACCTCCATTTCTTCGCGCCCGAGCAGCCGGATCTCGACTGGCACAACGAGGCGGTCCAGGCCGACTTCGAGCAAATCCTCCGCTTCTGGCTCGACCGCGGCGCCGACGGCTTCCGCATCGACGTGGCGCACGCGCTCTTCAAGGCCCGTGACCTGCACGACGTCGACGAGCCCGACCCGCGGCCGTCCTTCGCCGACTGGCTGACGATGATCGGCCAGCCCGAGCTGCATCCGCTCTACCGGAGCTGGCGACGGCTCGCGGACGGATATCCCGGGGGCAGGATGTTCGTCGGCGAGATCGTCCTCGCCGACCAGGAAGCGGTCGCCCGCTACCTCCACTCCGATCAGTTGCACCTCGCGTTCAACTTCACGCTGCTGTACGAGCGCTGGGACGCCGACGCGATCCGCGAGTCGATCGACCGGACTCGAGCCGCGCTCGGCGCCGTCGGGGCGACCCCGACGTGGGTGCTCGAGAACCACGACGTGACGCGGCTGCCGACGCGGTACGGCGGCGGTGACGAGGGGCGAAGGCGTGCACGCGCAGCCGCGCTGCTCTTGCTCGCCCTCCCCGGAACGGCCTTCCTCTACGCGGGGCAGGAGCTCGGGCTCGAGGAGGTCGACCTCCCCGACGACGCGCGCCAGGACCCGGTCTTCTTCCGTACGGGCGGAAGCCGGAAGGGCCGGGACGGCTGCCGCGTGCCGATCCCCTGGAGCCGGCGGACGCCCGGCTTCGGCTTCACGACGAGCTCGCCATGGCTCCCGATGCCGTACGACTGGGCCGATCTGAGCGTCGAGGCTGAGGACGGCGATCCCAGGTCGAGCCTCTCCCTCTACCGTGCCGCGCTCGCGCTGCGGCGCGGTAGCGAAGCGCTTCGCGGAGGCTCGTTTGCCTGGCGCGAGAGCCCCCCGGGAACGCTCGTCTTCGAGCGCAAGGTCGCCGACGAGGCGGTCGTCTGTGGAATCAACCTCGGCGACGATCCGCTCGAGCTCCCGGCCGGCGAGCTGCTGCTCGCCAGCGGGCCGGGCCGGGACGGGCAGCTCGCGACCGACAGCGGAGCCTGGTTACGGTGCTAGAGAAGCTGCAAAAAGTCACGGGCTGAGTAGACCGGAAACTCACCGGACAGGCCGAGCAGATGCCTGTCCCCGGAGACGAGGACTGCCCGCTCCTGCTCCGCAAGGGCGAGCAGATAGTCGTCATCGGGGTCAGGCGAGCGGCGGGGACTGACGCTCGGATCGGTGCCGACCACGGCAGATCCGCGCAGCCATTCGACGAGCGCGGCCGCCTCCCTCGCCTCGATCCGCGTTCGCAGCTTCGGATACGAGAGTGCTCGCTCGAGCTCTGCGAGAACCAGCTCGGAGACGACGAGCTCGAACTCTCCGGCCAGCCAGCGGGTGAGGAGCTTCGCAGGAGCACCCTGCGGCGAGAGCAGGGCCGAGATCACGATGTTCGGATCGAGAACGGCTCGCACTCAGCGAGGTGATCGGCGCGTCCTGTGCTGGGCCTCGACCGCGAGCGCCGTGGCCTCGTCCTCGCCCAGCTCGCCGCGTAGCCACAGCCCTTCGACCAAGTCGAGCCCGAGCTCGCGGCGAAGCGCTTCCTCGATCACCTCGCTGTCTCCCTTACCTGTGCGGGCGGCGCGAACCTTGACCGCCCGGAGCACTTCCTCGTCGATCGTCAGCGTCGTCCGCACCTTCTGCATATCTGCATCATAACATCATGGTGCGGAGGTCAGACCCTTGTCTCCCGACTCGCCGAAATGCTCGTTGCCGCTGTGCTCGAACGGCTCGCCGGAGGCACTCCCGCCGAGCCAACTCGCCACCTAGGGCGCATGCGGGTAGAAGAGCTTCGTGCAGCCGGACGTCAGCGTCGAGCTGTTCGTACAGTCACGGACAGCAACGGCAGTCGGAAGCTCGCCGGGCGCCGGGCTCAGAGGCGGCGCGCGAGGCGCTCGAGCTGCCAGCGCGCGGTCGAGTAGTCCGAGCGGCCGGTTCCCCAGCGGCGGATGATGGCGCGCCGCCTCCAGCGCAGGACGAGCTCCCGGAAGATCACTCCGCCGGAATACTGCGCTCGAGGAGCGACTCCTCCCTCCGCTGCATGAAGGGACTCCAGGCGGCCCGCTCCCAAAGGCCCTGACCGCACATCGGGCAGCGTGGGAGCGCCCGGTGGACGACCACGCCGTAGCCACAGCCGGCGCACCTGAACTCGCCCTTCCCGCTCTCGCCGGCCGGCCTGAGCTCCCCGCGGTCTCGCCCAGGGGCGGGGATCGGGAACTGAGCGACCGGAAACCGCTGCACGCATCCACTGTCATAGAGGCAGGTGTGCACGGCGGCATCCCCAAATGAGGTGACCGTAGGGCGGACGGCGGCTCCGCCGGCCCGCGTTATAACTCCTGCATGGCCGTCACGACTGGCGAGCGACGGATCGTCTCGGTGCTCGTGGCCGACGTGGCCGACTCGACCGGGCTCGGCGAGCGGCTCGGGCCCGAGCGCTCGAAGTTCCTCTTCGACGAGGTCGTCGGTCTCATGAGCGCTCAGGTGCGGCGCTTCGGCGGCACCGTCGCGCAGCTCACGGGCGACGGCCTGCTCGCCTTCTTCGGGGCGCCGCTCGCCCACGAGGACGACTCCGAGCGAGCCGTTCGCGCCGGGCTCGCGATCCAGCAGGCGCTCGGCGACTACGCCCGCGAGGTCGACGACGCGTACGGGGTCGAGCTGGCCGCGCGCGTGGGCGTGAACACGGGCCCGGTCGTGCTCTCGCGCGACGCGGAGGACGGCGGCGACCGCTACAACGCGCTCGGCGACACGGTCAACGTCGCCGCTCGCCTGCAGGCCGCGGTCGGCAGGGGTGCCGTCGCGGTCGGGGCGGCGACGGCGCGCCAGGTGGAGGACTGCTTCGAGCTGGAGCCGCTCGGCGCGCTCGAGCTGAAGGGCAAGCAGTCGCCGCTCGAGTCGTTCCGAGTCACCGGACCGCGGCGCGAGGACCTGGAGCGACGCGAGCTGCCGATCGTCGGCCGCGACTTCGAGCTGACGGTGCTCGAGCGGGTGCTGGAGGACCTCGTCGAGGGCCGCGGCGCCATCGTCTCGGTCATGGGCGAGCCCGGGATCGGCAAGAGCCGGCTCGTCAGCGAGGTGCGACGCCGCTTCGAGGGCCGGATCCGCTCCATCGAGGGCCGCGGCGTCTCGTACGCGGAGGCGTTCCCGTACTGGCCCGTGCGCGACCTGCTGCGCGAATGGCTGCGGGTCGGCGTCTCGACACCGGAGGCGCGCGTCCGCCTCGACCTGAAGGCCCAGCTCGCACACCTCTTCGGGGACGGGGCAGGGGATGCATACCCCTTCCTCGCCGGCCTGCTCGGACTCACGCTCGAGCCGGACGCGGCCGCGCGCGTACGTGAGCTGAACCGCGAGGGAGTGCAGTCGGAGACCTTCGCCGTCTTCGGAGAGCTCGTCTGCCGCCTCTCTCAGACGATGCCGCTCTGCCTCGTGTTCGAGGACCTGCACTGGGTGGACGACTCGACGCTCGAGCTGCTCGAGAGCCTGCTCCCGATCACGGACGAGCACCCGGTCGCGCTCTTCTTCCTCTACCGCAGCGAGCGCGAGCACGGCTCCTGGCACCTGGGCGAGCGCTCGCGCCAGCGCTACCCGCACCGTTACCGCGAGATCGAGCTGCGCCCGCTGCCGCCGGACGTCAGCCGGGCGCTCGCCGCGAGCGCCGCCGAGGCCGACCTGCCTCCCTCGGTGGCGGAGCTCCTCACCGAGCGCGCAGGCGGCAACCCGTTCTTCCTGGAGGAGGCGCTGCGGGACCTCGTCGAGCGCGGGGCGCTCCGCCGCGACGACGGCCGCTTGGAGCTCACCGTCGGTATCGACGAGCTCGCCGTGCCGGCGCTCGTCCAGGGCGCGCTGCAGGCGCGCCTCGACCGCCTCGAGCCGAAGACACGCGAGGTCGTGAGCGTCGCCGCGGTGATCGGGCGGACGTTCGCGCTCCCGCTCCTCGAGCACATCGTGCCGAGGGACGAGCTGCTCCCGGCGCTCTCCGAGCTGCAGCGACTCGAGCTGATCGTCGAGACGCGCCGCCGCCCGGTCCCGGAGTACCGCTTCCGGCACGGGCTGGTGCAGGAGGTCGCCTACGCGAGCCTCGTCGAGACGAAGCGCCGCAGGCTCCATCTCTCGGTGGGCGAGGCGCTGCTCGACCTCAGGCGCGACTCGCCCGAGGAGGTCTACGGGCTGCTCGCACGCCACTTCAGCGAGGCGGACGCCGCGGAGCCTGCGGTCGAGTACCTGCTGAAGGCGGGCGATGCAGCCCGCGCCCTCTATGCCGACCGCGAGGCGCTCGACCACTACCGGAGCGCGCGCGCCTTCCTCACGCGTCTCGCCGACGACGGCCGCGCCCGCGAGACGCTCTTCAAGATCGCGCTGACGCACCATCTCGCCTTCGACTTCGAGCAGGCCGAGGACGCCTATGACGAGGCTTTCTGCTGTCGCGTGCCGGAGCTCTCGAGCCTCGACCCCACCGAGCGGCTCGAGACGGTCAGCGTCCGGCCGGACGACTTCGTGCCGGGTCACACCTACTCGACGGAGGGCGCCCAGCTCGCGGAGCACCTCTTCCGCGGTCTGCTCCTGGTCGACGCCGACCTCAACGTCGTGCCGGCGATGGCCGACAACTTCCGCGTCTCGGGCGACGGGCTCACCTACCTGTTCAGCCTGCGCGACGGTGCGCGCTGGAGCGACGGGGTCCCGGTCACGGCCGGCGACTTCTCCTTCGCGTGGCAGCGCAGATGGGAGCAGGAGGCTGCCACGGCCTTCCTGCTCGAGGACGTCGTGAGCGTGGAGGCGCTCGACGACCGGACGCTCGAGATCCGTCTGCGCGAGCCGCGGAGCTACTTCCCCTACCTTCTCGCCTCGCACTCGTCGTTCCCCTGGCCACGCCACAAGGTGGAGGAGCTCGGCGACGCCTGGAGGGAGCCCGAGCACCTCGTCTCGAACGGCCCGTTCACGCTCGCGGAGCTCGACGACCGGCACGCGCTCCTCGTCGCGAATCCGTACTGGGCGGGACCGCGCGGCAACGTGCGCGAGGTCGACGTCGTCTGGGCCGCGAAGTCCGCCGACGCGCTCGAGCCCTGGTGTGGCGGACGCTTCGACCTGGTCGAGGTGGAGGATTCCGCGCTCGCCGGGGAGCCCGACACCGTGCTCGAGACGACCTCGCTGCTCCTGACCGCGTACGTCGGCTTCCGCACGAGCGCCCCGCCGTTCTCGAACGAGCTCGTCCGGAGAGCCTTCGCACACGCGCTCGACCGCGGGCGGCTCGCGTCCTCGCTGTCGGGCTCGAAGCGGGCGGCGACACGCGGGGGCGCCATTCCGCCGGCCATGCCCGGCCATTCCCATCGCGTCGGGCTCGCGTACGACCCCGAGCTGGCTCGCCGCCTCCTCGCCAACGCCGGCTACAAGGACGGCCGCGGGCTGCCGGAGCTCGAGCTCGCCGTCCCCGAATGGGCCGAGGGGGGCGAGGCGTTCGTCGAGCAATGGGGGGAGGAGCTCGGCGCGCGAATCCGCGTGACCGCAGGGCACGTTCCGTTCGGCGAGGCAGCCTCGGCCCACCACTGGCTGAGCCGCTGGACTGCCGATTACCCCGATCCGGACGGCTTCTTCCGGGGGCTCTTGCGCGCAGGCCGCGAGGTGCTCTACAGCGACGAGGAGATCGACGAGCTGCTGGACAGCGCCCGGTCGTGCCACGATCGCGACGACCGCTTCCGCCTGTACGGGGAGATCGACCGCCTCTGGGTGGCCGAGCACGCGGCGATCGTCCCCGTCTGGTACGGCCGCAAGCTGCTCGCGCGCCGGCCCTGGATCGACGGCGTCTGGCTGAACCCGCTCGGACGGATCCACCTCGACGACGTCGTCGTCGAGCGCCTGCGCGTCCCTGCCTGACCCGTCTGCGTCGCGCCGTCAAGCGGCGGCCTCCGTTTGCCGAAGAGACGCCTATGGACGACGTCCTGGCTTCCGTTCAGCGCCTCCTCGACGCGCGGGGGCGGCGGGCGACCCCTTCGCCGGAGCTGCGCCGACTCCTGGACGAGTGCCTGATCACGGTGGCGGCGCAGGCCGACCACGACGGCGACCGCGCGTTCGTCGAGGCGTGCGCGGCCCGCTGGCTGCGCACGCATCACGACGGCGACGAGCCCCTGGACGGGCCGGGCTCGGACGCGGGCGCGGAGGACTGCTTCCTGAAGGTGACCGCGCAGGCGCTGCTCGACGTGGACGTCCTCTTCCTGGCCGCCTGCATCGCGCGGTGGCGCACCATGCATCCCGCAGGCCCGGAGCTCTCGCACGTCCTCGCGCGCCGCTACTTCGTCGCGCAGGTCGAGCAGGACCTGTCGCGCATTCCGGTCACGGGCGCGGACGACACCCGCTGAACCGCCGCGCCTTCCACACCAAGTAACAGTCTGTTACTTGGTGTGGTCGGTCGGGAGCGCGCCGCCAGCCGGCCCGGGTCCGGCCGACTCCGTCACCCGCGCTACGGCCTCGAGGGCCTCGGCGACCGCCTGCTCGAGCGGGAGATCCCGCCCCTCTGCCTGCATCCTCTCGAACGGCGCCTCGCCGAGGCGGCCCGTGAGCTGCGCGACCGCGCGCTCGTAGCCGGCGCGCTCCTCGGGCCCGATCGGGATGCCGAGCTGGTCGAGCAGCGCCATCCCTGCTCCGAGCAGGCGCGCGGCGCTCCGCTTCTCCCCGCCCGCAGTCGCGAGCTCGCCGATGCCCTCGAGGCAGTAGCCGATCACCTCCTTGTAACCGAGGGCGACTCCGAGCTGGAGACTCTCGCGCAGGCGCCGCCCTGCTTCGTCGAACAGTCTCTGGTCGAGCGCCGCGCGCCCGAGGTTGTGCAGCGAGATCGAGATCTGATCCTGGTCTCCCTCCCTGCGCGCGACCGCGAGCGCCTCC
Source organism: Gaiellales bacterium (assembly GCA_038232215.1). GTDB lineage: Bacteria > Actinomycetota > Thermoleophilia > Gaiellales > Gaiellaceae > JBBSIG01. The sequence continues at coordinate 8,594 of JBBSIG010000003.1, forward strand.
TCGCCGAGCGCCCGCACCCGGACGTGGTCGCCGCGGAGCTGCGCGATCGCGGCGAGGTTCGAGAGCGTGACCATCAGCCCGCGGCCGTCCTCCAGCCGCCGGAAGAGCGGAATCGTCTCCTCGTAGAGCTCCGCCGCCTGCGCCAGCTTGCCCTCGAAGACGGCGACGCCGCCGAGGTTCGAGAGCATCCGGGCGACCGAGCGCTCGTCCCCCAGGTCGCGGTAGATGGCGAGCGCCTCCTCGAGAAAGGCTCTCGCCGGCTCGGGGTCCCCCTGCCGATCCGCGAGGATCGAGGCGGCGTTGAGCGCCTTCGCCCGCACCGCCGGAGGGACCGAGCCACCGCGCTGCAGCGCTCCCTCGAGCCATCTGCGGCCCTCGCTCAGATGACCGCGCAGCCGCAGAAAGTACTCGAGCGCGCTCGCGAGCCGCAGCTCCAGCTCCGCTGCACCGGCCGTGCCGGACCAGGCGAGGGCTGCCCGGAGGTTGTCGTGCTCCTCGTCCAGCCTGGCGAGCCAGGCTGCGGCGCCTTCGCCCTTGAGCTCGGGCTCGGCCTCCTCGGCGAGTACGAGCAGGTGCTCGGCGTGGCGGCGACGCCTGAGGTCGGCCTCGCCGAGCGCCTCGAGCCGCTCCCAGGCGTACTCCCGCACGGTCGCGAGCATGCTCAGGCGCACGCCGCCCGTGGCCGCGTCGCGCTGCCGGACGAGGCTCTTGTCGACGAGCGAGGCGATCGTGTCCAGGCTCGCCTCGCAAACCTCCTCGGCGGTCTCGAGCCCGCACCCGCCGGCGAAGACCGCGAGCCGCGCGAAGAGGGCTCGCTCGTCCTCGTCCAGCAGGTCGTAGCTCCAGTCGATCGCCGCGCGCAGCGTCCGCTGGCGGGCGGGTAGGTCGCGCGGCCCGCGGACGAGCAGCGGCAGACGCTCGCCGAGCCGGGCGAGCAGCCCTTCTGCCGAGAGGACCTGCAGCCGCGCGGCCGCGAGCTCGAGAGCGAGCGGCAGGCCGTCGAGGGCGACGCAGATCTCGGCCACCGCACGGGCGTTGCCGCTGAGCTGGAAGTCGGGACGGGCGGCCTGGGCGCGCGCGACGAAGAGCGCGACCGCCTCGTTGCCGAGCAGCCGCTCGGCGTCCTCCAGGCTCGCAGGCTCGGGCAGCGCGAGCGGCGGCACGGGATAGGCGTGCTCCCCCGACAGGCGCAACACCGAGCGGCTCGTCACGAGCGCCTTGAGCCCCGGCGCTGCCGCGAGGAGCTTGGTCACGAGCGGCGCGGCGGCGGCCACGTGCTCGAAGTTGTCGAGCAGCAGGAGAGCTTGCCTGCCGGAGACGTACGACTCGAGCGCCTCGAGGAGCGAGGCGGCTCCGCTCTCCTCGACCCCCAGGGCTCCTGCCACGGTGGCAGGGACGAGCTCGGGATCCCGCACCGGGGCCAGCGTGACGAGCCATACCCCGTCCTCGAAGTCGCCGAGCAGCTCCTCGGCGGCCGCGAGCGCGAGGCGGGTCTTCCCCGTCCCTCCCGCGCCGGTCAGCGTGAGCAGGCGCACGTCGGGGCGCCGGAGCAGCGCCGTCACCGCCGCCCGCTCGAGCTCGCGGCCGACGAGCGGAGTCGGAGCCGCGGGCAGGTTCGAGCGCGGAGCGGCGGGCCGGGCCGGAGCTTCCAGCGACGGGTCCTGACGCAGGATCGCACGCTCGAGCTCCTGGAGCCCCGGGCCGGGATCCACGCCGAGCTCGTCGACGAGCGTGCGTCGCGCCCGCGCATACGCGTCCAGCGCGTCGGCCTGGCGCCCGGAGCGGTAGAGGGCGAGCATCTGCTGACGGCGGAACGTCTCCCTGAACGGGTGCTCCGCGATCACGGCCTCGAGCTCGCCGAGGACGTCCGCGTGACGGCCGGCCGCGAGCTCGGCCTCGATCCTCGCCTGCACCGCGGCCAGGCGCTCCTCTTCGAGGCGCGCGCGCTCGACCGGCGCGAACGCCACGTCGCCGACGTCGGCGAGAGGCGGCCCCCGCCACAGGGCGAGGGCTTCGCGGAGCGACTCGGGCCTCCCGTCCGCGAGGAGGGCTCGGAAGCGGAGGAGGTCGAGCTCGCCCGGCTCGAGGCGGAGGCGGTAGCCGGTGCCGCGCGTCTCCAGGCGCTCCGCCCCCAGCCGCTTCCGCAGCCCGTGGACCGCGACCTGGATCGCGTTCGTCGCCGTCTCGGGTGGCCGCTCCCCCCAGAGGCAGTCGACGATTCGCTCCCGCTGGACGATCTCGCTCGCGTGCAGCAGCAGCAGGGCGAGGAGGGCACGCTGACGGGGGCTCCCGAGCGGTAGCGGACTCCCGCCGCGGAGGACCTCGACCGGGCCGAGCAACCTGAACTCGAAGCGTTCTCCCGCCATTAAGCGTCCCGTAAGTCGATCGTAAGCGCGACCGCCGATCCTCCTCAACGTCAACGGACGAGAGGAGCAAGGAGATGATCAAGGCAGGAGACACGATCGAGAACCCGGTCACCGGTGAGCGGATCGTGTTCCACAAGACGTCGCGCGAGACGAACGGCGAGCTCGTGGTGATCGAGTGCTTCGTGCAGCCCGGCGGAGCGGTCGCGGCCGCTCACGTCCACCCGTACCAAAGCGAGCGCTTCGAGGTGCTGAAGGGCAGGCTCGGCTTCCGGCTCGACGGCCAGGAGATCGAGGCCGAGCCCGGCTCGCGGATCCTCGTCCCGGCCCGGACGCGCCATCAGTTCTGGAACGCCGGCGACGAGGAGGCTCATTTCGTCTGCGAGGTACAGCCGGCCATGCAGTTCGAGGCGCTGCTCGAGACGATGTTCGCGCTCGCCGCCGAGGGTAAGACGAACAGGAAGGGAATGCCGAACCCGCTGCGGCTCGCGGTGATCGCGCGGCACCACTTCGAGGACGTGCGGCTGCCGTTCCCGCCGGCCTGGGTGCAACGCACGGGGCTCACGCTCGGCGCGCCGCTCGGTCGTCTGCTCGGCTACCGGCCCTCGTACGCCCCCACTCCGGCCGGCGAGGCCCTGCCGGCGGGAGTCTGACCCGTGCGAAGGCGAACGCTGCGGCTCAGGCTCTTCTGGGTCGCCGTCGCGCTCGGCGTGCTGCTGCTCGCCCTCGGGGGCTGGATCGTCGAGGGCCTCCGCACGGCCGCCGCACTACTCACACCCACGTCCGGCTCGAGGGAGCCGAGAAGGAGGAACACCATGCGAAACACGACCGTCCTGATCGCCGCCTGCACCGCGGCCCTGGCCACCGTCCTCGGCGGCGTCTCTTTCGCCTCCGCCGCGTCCGAAGGCGCAGGCGGAAAGACCCTTCGCTTCGTCGCGGTCGACAGCGGGCGCTCCGACCGGTACATCGACGCCGGCGAGCCGGGGGAGGGCCCCGGCGACCTGGACATCTTCAACGAGGTGAACTACCGCACGGGCGGGGGCGGCAAGCCCATCGGCCACAACGAGATCACGTGCATGTTCCTCGACCAGGGATCAGCCCGCTGCGATGGCACGATCTTCCTGCGCGAGGGCAAGATCGAGGCCGGCGGCGCGATCCACTTCCGTAAGACGTTCCGGATTCCCGTCCTCGGCGGGACGGGGGCCTACGCGGGCGCCCGCGGCGAGCTCGCCATCACGGAGCTGAGCGACCACCGCAGCGGCTACGTGGTTCGGCTCCTGCCGTAGACCGTCTCGCGTCCCTGGGCGGGCGAGCCCTCAAGGGAGGCGGGCGGACCACAGTCCCGAGAGAGCGCCGGCCGCGAGCAGGAGCGCGGCCGCCCCGCCCAGGAACGCGAACGTCGCCTCGCGCTTGGCCGGCCGGCGCGTGACCCGCGAGCCGAACGAGTCGTAGGCGGCGTTCAGCGCCTTCGCCGACGGGGCGTCGAAGAACTCGCCGCCCGTCGCGTCTGCGACCTGCTTCAGAGTCGCAGGATCGGGCGGCACCGGCCTCCTTCTCGTGAAGCCGCCGAAGTTGAACTCGATCACGCCGCCCGGCGTCCCGAAGGCGATCGTGTAGACCGGGATCCCGAGCGCCTTGGCGAGCCGCGCGCCCGCGAGCGGCTCCAGCCGGCCGACCGTCTGCGCACCGTCTGAGAGCAGCAGCATCGTGACCGGCGCATGCTCCGAGCCCCCCGCCGGCCGGCTCGGGCTCGACCCGGAGCTCCCGCCGTCGTCGGTGAGCGCCGTCCGCCCGACCTGCGCTCCGCGCGCGAGCGCGTCACCGATTGCGGTGCCCCGCCCCGGGAAGAGGAACTGAACCGCATTCCGCACGAGCTCCCGATCGGTGGTCGGCGGCGCCACGAGCTGCGGCTCCTCGGAGAAGGAGACGACCGCGACGCGGAACTTGGGCGGGATCCGGTTGAGGAAGCGCTCGATCGCCGCCTGCGCCGCCTCGATCCTCGTCGGGCGGACGTCGTCCGCGCGCATGGAGCCGGAGGTGTCGACGACGAGGATCACGGTCGCCTGCTCGCGCGGCGCCGAGACGTTGACGCGCGGCCGCGCCATGGCGACGCCGACCAGCGAGAGCGCGAGCAGGAAGAGGGCCGGCGGGACCAGCCGCCGCCAGCGGCTCGAGCGCTCGACCACCGCCGCGAGCACCTCGAGATTCGTGAAGTGGAGCGCGTAGCGCATCCGGCGCCGCTGCGCCAGCAGGTAGCCGCCGAGCGCGAGCGGGACCGCGAGCAGGCTCAGGAGCAGAAACGGCGAGGCGAAGCTCACGGCGCCACCCGTGCGCAGACCGCCTGGACCTGGACCTCGACGTGGACACCTGCCGGAATCGAACCGCCCCGCCGTGCAGTCACGCGCACGCGCCCGCCCCGCTCTGCCCGGCTCGTGTGGACGGCGGCCAGCCAGCGCGCGCTCGGCTGCTCCCGTGTGCGGAAGGCGGCCGCGTGCGCGGACGAGACGAGGCGCTCGCCGGGAGCGCAGCGCGCCACGAGCGTGCGGGCCGCTCCCGGCGCGACCCGCTGCGTGCGCACCCGCCGAATCGTCGGCTCGCCGGGCCGGAACGCCTGCAGCGCCGTCGTCGAGCGGCCGCCTCCGCCCGAGGTCGGGATGCAGCCGACGAACGGCCGGAAGGTGCTCGGCCTGCGGGTCGCCGTGCCCGAGTACGTGGCGACGAAGACGGCTGCGCGGGTGGTCGTCACGCCCGGGTTGACCGGGCTGCCGAGCGCCCCGCGGAACGAGAGGTCGAGCGCGCGGTCGCTGACTCGGGCGTCGAGACCGCCGACGACGCTCCGGGGCGGGCAGGAGAGCTCGTAGGCCACGGTGGGACTCGGCTCTGCCCGGCTCGGGGCCGGGACGACGACCCACGGCCCGGCGACCGGGATGCAGACCATCAGGCCGCGGCACTCGTCGGCCGCCCGGGCCGCCGGCGCGAGCGAGCCCGCCAGCGCGGCCGCGCTCGCGAGCGCGAGGGCGAGCGCGAGCTTCACGGAAGTCTCCGGAACCACAGAGACGAGAGCGCTCCGCCGGCGAGGAGCAGCAAGCCGCTCGCGCCGGCGAAGGCGACGGTGATCTCCTGCCGCTCGCGCCTGTGGCCGAGGCGCGAGCCGAGCTGCTCGTACACGCGCGAGAGCCGCCCCGCAGCCGGCGCCGCGAAGAACTCGCCGCCCGTGACCTCGGCGACCTTCCGCAGCGTCTCGGGATCGGGCGGTACCCGGATCCGCTCGCGGAATCCGTTCGCGAGCGGCCGCTCGACGATACCGTCGGGCGTCCCGAGAGCCACGGTGTAGACCGGGATCCCGAGCCTGCGCGCACGGCGTGCCGCCTGCTCCGGCCGCAAGCGCCCCTGCGTCTGCGCGCCGTCCGAGAGCAGGAGCACCGCGGCAGGCGGAGCGCCCGTCGCCCCGGAAGAGCTCGTCCCGGGCGCCGCAGGCCGGGTCCCGGGCGCGCGTCCGGCGACCTCGAGCGAGAGCCCGATCGCGTCGCCGAGCGCGGTTCCCTGGCCCGGGCGAAGCGCCGATAGAGCGGAACGGACGACCTCGCGATCGTCCGTCGCGGGTGCTGCGACGACAGCTCGCGTGCCGAAGGCGACGAGGCCGAGGCGAAACGACGGGGGCACGCGCTCGACGAACCTCCGCACGGCCGCCTCCGCAGACGCGAGGCGAGTCGGCGAGACGTCCTTCGCAACCATCGAGAACGAGACGTCCATGGCCAGGACGACCGTGGCCTCCTCCCGTGGGACCGAGCGGCTCGCGTGCGGCCGCGCCACGCCGACCAGCATCGCCGTCAGCGCGAGCAGCAACAGCGCGACCGGGACGTGCCGCCTCCAGCCGGGCGCGCTGCCGACGACGTTCGGGAAAAGAGCCGGGTTGCCGAAGCGGGCCACCTCTCCTTCCCGGCGCCGCTCGAAGAGCACGTAGGCCACGAGCGCCAGCGGAACGAGGAGCAGGCCGAGCAGCGCGAGCGGCCAGCTGAAGGTCACCTCCTGCCCCCTCGCCTGCGCATGTGGGCGACGAGCGGGCGCAGCCAGTCGCCCGCGGTCGTGAGGACGACGTGGCCGGCCCCCACGGACGCGAGGGTACGGGCCACGCCTCGCCGCTCGTCGGCCGCCGCAGCCGCGAACCGCTGCCGTAGCCGCTTGCTGCGCGTGTCGACACGAAGCTGCCGCCCCGTCTCCGGGTCGACGAGCCAGAGCTCGCCGACGTCCGGCAGCTCCTGCTCGCGCGCGTCCCGGACCTCGACCGCGACCACGTCGTGGCGGGCCGCAAGCTCGAGCAGCGGCCGGCGCCAGTCGGGCGGCCCGCGGAAGTCCGAGACGACGACGACGAGCGACCGCTGGCGGGCGCTCCCGCCGGCGCGGCGGAGCGCGGCCCCGAGCGAGGTCGCCCCCGTCGCGGTGCGCTCGGGCTCGCGCCGGAGCGCCGTCAGGAGGCCGAGCAAGCCCACCTGGCCCTGCCGCGGCGGCAGCGTGCGCGGGTCCGAGTCTCCGAAGGTGAGCAGCCCGAGCCGGTTGCCGCGCCGAGTGGCGAGGTGGCCGACGGCGAGCGCCGCTCCCTCGGCGACGTCCGCCTTGCGCCGGTCGGCCGTCCCGAAGCTCATCGAGGGGGACGTGTCGAGCAGGAGCCCGGTCACCATGACGCGCTCCGCCAGGTTCACCCGGACGTGCGGCACCGACGTGCGGGCGGTCACGTTCCAGTCCATCAGGCGCACGTCGTCGCCCGGCTCGTAGGGCCGCACCTGGGCGAGCTCGCTGCCGACCCCGAGCAGTGCGGAGCGGTAGTCACCGGCGAGGAGCCCCTCCACCCTGTGCCCGATCGAGAGATCGAGCGCGCGCAGGAGCGCCGCCGGCATCGGGCCCGGGCCGGGCCGCGCGGACGACCGCTTCGGAGCGAGCGCCTCGGGAACGCCGCTCATGCGGCGGTCTTCCGCCCGAGGTCGATCTGCGGCAGCGGCACGGCGGCGAGGACGGAGTCGAGGATGGTGTCGGGGTTCACCTCCTCGGCGAGCGCCTGATAGGCGAGCACGAGGCGATGGCGGAGCGCGTCCTTCGCGAGCGCCTGCACGTCCTCAACGAGCACGTAGTCGCGCCCGTGCAGCAGGGCGAGCGCGCGGGCGCTCGCGACGAGGCTGATCGGGCCGCGAGGGCTGGCGCCGTAGGCGACGTAGTCGGCGAGCTCGGCGAGGCCGTGCTGCGCCGGCTCGCGCGTGGTCGTCGCCAGGGCGACTGCGTAGGCGACGACCGCGGGATCGACGTAGACCTCGAGCACGGCCCGCTGGAGGGCGTGGAGCTCCTCGAGCGAGAGCACCTGCCGGAGCTCCGGAGGAGAGCCCAGCGAGCGCTGGACGACCGCGAGCTCCTCGTGCTGTGCCGGGTAGTCGACGAGGATCTTGAGCATGAAGCGGTCGATCTGGGCCTCGGGCAGCGGGTAGGTGCCCTCCGACTCGATCGGGTTCTGCGTCGCCATGACGAGGAAGGGGTCGGGCACCGGATAGGTGGTCGAGCCGATCGTCACCTGCCGCTCCTGCATCACCTCGAGGAGCGCGGACTGCACCTTCGCCGGCGCGCGGTTGATCTCGTCGGCGAGCAGGAAGTTGCAGAAGACCGGGCCGAGCTCGGTGTCGAACGTCCCGGTGCCCTGTCGATAGATGCGCGTTCCCACCAGGTCGGAGGGGACGAGGTCGGGAGTGAACTGGACGCGCTGGAACGTCCCGCCGAGCACGCTCGCAGTCGTCTTGATGGTCAGCGTCTTCGCGAGGCCGGGGACGCCCTCGATCAGCAGGTGCCCCCCGGCGAGCAGGCACACGAGCACCCGCTCGAGCATCGCGTCCTGTCCGGCGATGACCCGCCTGATCTCGAAGAGCGCCGCCTCGAGGCGTTCCTTCACCTCGGCGGGCTGGGGAACGGTGGGCTGGTGCTCGTCGCCGGCCATGCGGCTCCCTTCGTCTCTACGGCGGGACCTACGATACGCGGAAACGACGCGGTTGGATCGCTCGGAGCCGGTGACGAGCCGTCAGGCACGCAGCTCGACGAATCCCGCGGCGGCGAAGTCGCCGTCGAAGGCGAGCGCTTCCCGCAGACGCAGCGAGCGCATGAGCGCGAAGCTCGTCGCGTCCACGAACGAGTACCCGCGCTCGTCGTGCCGGCGAAGCCAGCCGAGCGCCTCCTGCTCGAGCTGGGGCGACACGAAGGCGAGCCCCACGCGAGCGGAGCGCTCGAGCGTATCGGCGAATGCCACTGCGCCCCGGTGGCCCGCCCGCCGACGCGAAAGGTGTCAGAGCCGGCCCTCGACACGGTCGAATGCAGATCGGCGACGCGCTTGCGCTCGACGAGCGTGTCCGCGATCCCGCTCCTCGCCTCGTGGCACGTCGACGACGATGCGAACCGCGGACATGTCCTCAAGTGCCGGGAGTTGCGCCCGATCACGTACGAGCAACGAGGCTCGGGTTAGCGCTCACGCAAGAGAGTTCGCAGACGCCCTCGGCGTATCAGTCCGACGCGTGGCGGCGTGGGAGCCGGCGAAAACGGGATGGACCTCCACACCCTCCGTTGCTCTCCGAGCTACCCGGCTTGCCCGTCTCCTATTCAAGGGCGAGCCGGCCGGCGTCTGCCCGACGTGCGGTCAAGGGACGAGGTGAAAGATCAGGGACGAGTTGTCCCCCTGGCCGATGTTCCTCACGCCGCCCAGCCGCGCGCGTTGCCGTAATGCCCGGTGCCACCGGTAACAGCGAGCGCGAACTTATCCGAGCGTTCGCCGAAGCGGGCTGAGCCTGCGATCACAATCTGGCCGGCGGGCAGAAAGGCGCTGGCGTGACAGAAGCCCGTGACCGTCTTCGCGTCAGGCTGCCCGGTAAAGGTGCAAAACCCCTGCAAATTAGGGGTCGAATTAGGAGGCCAGAGACCTCATAGGCGGCCGCTGCGAGGTAGTTGTCCACGGTCTTGTCCGAGAGGCCGAGTTTCCCGGTGAACTCGCGCCTTCGTAGAGGCCGTGCCGATCTACGAGCCGGCGAGGGCCGGGACGAGCTCGGCCCCGATCAGCTCGACGAGCTCGACGTCCGTGTGGTCGAGGTGCTGCAGGAAGACGCGCTCGACACCCGCCGCCTCGAGCGCGCGCAGCCGCTCGAGCGCCTGCTCGACCGTGCCACTCACCCAGACGTCGGCCCGCTCGCGCAGGAAGCTCTTCACCTCTCCGCGGCCGCCCATGCGCTCCATGATCCGCTGCGTGCGCCGCCGCAGCTCGCCCTCGTCGCGCCCGACCACGCAGCCCGTCATGAGCGAGAAGCGGATCGAGCCCGGATCGCGTCCGGCGCGCTCACACGCCTCGTGCAGGCGCCGGCGCCGTAGCCGGCACTCCTCCAGGCCTACGTAGAACGTGTTGTACTCGTCGGCGAAGCGAACGGCCGGGCCGATCGTGCCCGGCTTGCCGGAGCCGCCGACGATGAGCGGGGGGTGCGGCTGCTGCAGCGGCCTCGGCTGCGCGCGGCAGTCCTCCAGACGGTAGTGGCGTCCCTCGAAGCTGAAGCTCTCCTCCGTCCACTGGCGGTGCACGATCTCCAGCTGCTCGGCGAAGAGCTCCATCCGTACGCGCGTCTCGGGGAAGGGGAAGCCGTAGCGGCGGTGCTCCTCCTCGTTCCAGCCGGCGCCGAGCCCGAGCTCCACGCGCCCGCCGGAGACGTGGTCGGCCGTGACGACCGACTTGGCCAGGAGAGAGGGGTGGCGAAAGGTGGCCGGCGAGACCATCGTGCCGAGCCGGATTCGGGTCGTCCGGCCGGCGAGCGCGGCGAGCGTCGTCCAGGCGTCGAGCGAGCCACGCTCGACGTGACCGTCCAGCGAGGCGTAGTGGTCGGAGCGGAACAGGCCCTCGAGGCCGTTCCGCTCGCAGGCCTCGGCGAGTGCCAGCCACTCCTCCCAGGAGACCCCCTCCTGGCCCTCGACCATCAGGCAGACGCGCACGGGCGCAGGCTAGCGAGCCCGTAAGGTACGCGGCACGTGAGGAAGATCGGCGCCGACCTGGACAGACGCACGGCATGAGCGACGCCGCGGTCCTCGTCTGGTCGGACTACATCTGACCGTTCTGCCGGCTCGGCCAGCCCCTGGCCGAGTGGCTCGAGCGCCGGTTCGGCGCGAACGTGACGTGGTTGCCGTACGACCTGCACCCCGAGTACCCGGCCGAGGGAATCTCCCGCGAGGAGCTCCGCGCGCGCTACGGGAGCACGTTCGGCGAGCGCCTGCGAGAGAGCTTCGCCGCCGCGGGACTCGGCTACAACCCGCCTCCGGAAGTCGTCCCGAACACGATGCGCGCCCTGCGCGTGACAGAGCTCGCCCGCGACCGCGACCTGCACGAGCCGCTGCACGACCGGCTCATGCGGGCCTACTGGGAGGAAGCCACCGACATCGGCGACGCGGAGGCTCTGCGCGCGCTCGCCGTCGAGGTCGGCCTGGAGTCGGACGAGGTCTCGGGCGTGCTCGAGGGCGACACCTACCGCGAGCGCGTGCTCGAGTCGACGGCGCAGGCGCAGTCGCTCGGCGTGAGCGGGGTACCGGGCTTCCTGCTCGACCGGCGCCTGCTCGTGCTCGGCGCGCAGCCGCGCGAGGTGTTCGAGCAGGCGTTCGAGCGCCTCGGACTCGCGTCGAGGACGGAGAGCCCCGGGTGACCTACGCCGCCTCCGACGACCGGTACGACCGCATGAGCTACCGCCGCTGCGGCCGCAGCGGCCTCCAACTTCCCGCGATCTCGCTCGGGCTGTGGTGGAACTTCGGGCACGACCGGCCCCTCGAGACGAGCCGCGCGATCGTGCGCCGCGCCTTCGACCTCGGCATCACCCACTTCGACCTGGCGAACAACTACGGGCCGCCCTACGGCTCCGCGGAGGAGAACTTCGGCCGCCTACTCGAGCAGGACCTGGCGCCCTACCGCGACGAGCTCGTCATCTCCTCGAAGGCCGGGTACGACATGTGGCCCGGACCCTACGGCGAGTGGGGCTCGCGGAAGTACCTGCTGGCGAGCCTCGACCAGAGCCTGCGCCGCCTGGGGCTCGACTACGTCGACATCTTCTACTCGCATCGCCTCGACCCCGAGACGCCGCTCGAGGAGACGATGGGCGCGCTCGACGCGGCCGTCCGCCAGGGCAAGGCGCTCTACGTGGGCGTCTCCTCCTACTCCGCGCCGAAGACGCGCGAGGCCGCGGAGATCCTGCGCGGACTCGGTACGCCGCTCCTGATCCACCAGCCCTCGTACTCGCTGCTCAACCGCTGGATCGAGCCCGACCTGCTCGACACGCTCGAGGAGCTCGGCGTCGGTTGCATCGGCTTCTCGCCGCTCGCTCAGGGACTCTTGACCGACAGGTACCTGGACGGCGTTCCCGAGGGCTCGCGCGCCAGCCGCCCCGCTTCTCTGTCGCCCGATCTCCTCACCGAGGAGACGCTCGACAAGGTACGCGCCCTGAACGAGATCGCAGCGCGCAGAGGGCAGACTCTCGCGCAGCTCGCGCTCGCCTGGACGCTGCGCGACCCGCGCATGACCTCGACCGTGATCGGGGCGAGCAGCGTCGCCCAGCTCGACGCGAACGTCGCCGCGCTCGCGAACACGGCGCTCTCGCGCGCCGAGCTCGACGAGATCGACCGCTACGCGACCGAGAGCGACATCAACCTCTGGGCGCGCTCGAGCCAGGCCTGACGGGCGAGCGGGGAGGCACCCGCTCCTGGGAGCTCGGCTCGGCCAGGCGGCCCGTTGCCCTCGCGGCGCTCGGCGCGCTCGCGATCGCCTTCTCGGCCATCCTCGTCCGCCTTGCGGACGTCTCGCCCTCGACCGCCGCCTTCTTCCGCTGCGCGTACGCGCTTCCCGTGCTCGCCGTGCTCGCCGCAGGCGAGCGCCGCCGCCTCGGAGGCCGTCGGCCGCGCAGGCGCATGCTCGCGTACGCAGCCGGCGCCCTGCTGGGAGCCGAGCTCGTCGTCTGGCACCACGCGATCGCCGACGTCGGCGCCGGGTTGGCGACCGTGCTCGCGAACCTGCAGGTCGTCTTCGTGGCGCTCGTCGCCTGGCCGGCGCTCGGCGAGCGGCCGTCCCGACGCGTGCTCGCCGCCCTGCCGCTCGTGCTCGCGGGGGCGCTCCTCATCTCGGGGGCGCTCGAGGGGGGCGCCTACGGGCGCAACCCCCCGCTCGGGGCCCTCTTCGGCGTGGCCGCGGCCCTCGCCTACGGCGGCTTCATCCTCCTGTTTCGAGAGACGGGCCGGGACGGGGAGCTCGCGGGGCCCCTGCGCGACGTCTCGCTCGCGGCCGCGCTGACCGCCGCCGCGATCGGCGCGGCGTCGGGCGAGCTCGACCTCCTGACCGGCTGGCCCGCCCAGGGCTGGCTGGTGCTCCTCGCCCTCAGCGCCCAGGTACTCGGCTACGGGCTGATCGGCGCCGCGCTTCCCCGGCTCGCCGCCGCGCACGGAGCGATTCTCCTCCTCCTGCAGCCCGTCGCCTCCGTCGCGCTCGCGGTGATCCTGCTCGCGGAGGCGCCGACGACGCTGCAGGTCGGAGGCGTGGCCGTTCTGCTCGCGGGCGTGCTCGTCGCCACGATCGGAGCTGCGCCGTCGCCGCCGCGCGATCCCGAGCGCCTCTCGACTCAATCCGTCTCGCCTCTTCGCTCGTAGTAGCCGCCGACACCAACGGAAAGGCGGGGAAATGAAAAGACTCGTTCTTCTGCTCCTGACCCTCGGTCTCGCGGGCGCGGCGGTCCTCACGACCGCGACCGCGGGGACGGACGCCACCCGGACGGTCTGCCACCGTACGGCGTCGAAGACGGCGCCGTACGTGAAGCTCCGTCTCTCGGCGAAGCAGCTGCGCTCGCATCTCAAGCACGCGGCCGACCTGATTCCCGCTCCGCGGGGAGCGTGCCCGAAGTCGGTGCTCACGGCCACCTCCGGAGGCCGTGCGCTCCAGGTTGCGCTCACGGGTGAGGTCGAGGCGCCGGCAGGCGACCCCGTGGCAACGGGAACCGCGACGGTCAGGCTCCGCGCGGGGCAGGGGCAGGTCTGCTACCGGCTCGCCGCCCGTGACCTGCCCGCGGCCGCCGCCGCCCACGTCCATCGCGGCGCCGCGGAGGTTGCCGGCCCCGTGGTGATTCCGCTGCGGACGCCCGACACGAGCGGCGGCGCGAGCGGCTGCGCGAGCGCGAGCCGCACGCTCGTGGCCGCGATCCTCGCCAAGCCCGAGTCGTACTACGTCAACGTGCATACGGCCGAGTTTCCGGCGGGAGCCATCCGCGGGCAGCTCAAGGGCTCGTCGCGCGCCTCCTTCGGGACGACCCTGGCCCGCGAGCTGCAGGGGACCTCGGAGCCGAACGCGAAGGGCACTGCGGTCGTCCGCTTGCGCAAGGACGCGGAGCTGGTCTGCTTCCGGCTGCGGGTCGAGAACGTCACGCTCCCAGCGGCAGCCGCGCACATCCACCGCGGCGGCGCCGGCGTGAACGGGCCGGTCGTCGTTCCCCTCGGGACACCTGGGGCCGACGGCACCTCGAGCGGCTGCGCGACCGCCCCGGCCGCGCTGATCGACGAGATCCTCGCCAACCCGGCGGGCTTCTACGTCAACGTGCACACGAAGGAGCATCCGGCGGGAGCGATTCGCGCCCAGCTCGGCTAGCGAGACTGCCGCCCCGGGGTCGGCCGCTTGACCGACCCCGGGGCGGAGGCGCAGAGTGCGCCCATGCCAGAGAGCTTCGACCTCGCCGTCGTCGGCTCGGGACCCGCCGGCCAGAAGGCGGCGATCCAGGCCGCGAAGCTGCGTCGCCGTGTCGCCCTCGTCGAGAAGGAAGCCGACCTCGGCGGCGGCTGCGTCGACGTCGGCACGATCCCCTCGAAGACGATCCGCGAGGCCGTCGTCTACCTGACGGGCCTGCACGAGCGCGGCGTGTACGGGCGCGGCTACCGGCTGAAGGACGAGATCTCGATCGACGACCTCGCCGCGCGCACGCGCCACGTCGTCGAGCGCGAGCGCGCGGTCATCCGCGACCAGCTCCTGCGCAACCACGTCGCGCTCCTCGAAGGCACCGCTCGCTTCGACGATCCCCACACGCTCGTCGTCGCCGGGCGAGACGGAGGCGAGCGCCTCGTGACCGCGGAGACGATCGTCCTCGCGCCGGGATCGCACCCTGCGCACGACCCGAGCATCGCCTTCAACGGCCGCACGATCCTCGACTCGGACGACATCGTGGAGCGACTCGAGCGGATCCCGCAGACGCTGCTCGTGGTCGGGGCGGGCGTGATCGAGATCGAGTTCGCGTCGATGTTCGCAGCGCTCGGCACACGGGTCACGGTCGTGGACGGACGGCCGGAGATGCTCGACTTCTGCGACCGGGACGTCGTCGACGGGTTGCGCTACCACCTCCGCGATCTCGGCGTCACGTTCCGCTTCGGCGAGCTGGTGACACGTGTCGACGACCTCGGCGAGGAGACGATGACCACCCTCGCCAGCGGGAAGCAGATCGTCGCCGAGACGGTCTTCTACTCGGCCGGCCGTCAGGGCGCCACCGACGAGCTCGCGCTCGAGCGAGTCGGGCTCGAGGCCGACGCGCGCGGCCGGATCGCGGTCGACGACCATTACCGCACGGCCGCGGGGCATGTCTACGCGGTCGGCGACGTGATCGGCTTTCCGAGCCTTGCCGCCACCTCGGCCGAGCAGGGCCGGCTCGCCGCCGCGCACGCCTGCGGCCTCGACGTCGCCGCCATGCGGACGCTGCTCCCGATCGGCATCTACTCGATCCCGGAGATCAGCTACGTCGGCAAGACCGAGGACGAGCTCACGGCCGCCTCGATCCCGTACGAGTCGGGCGTCGCCCACTACCGGGAGCTGGCGCGCGGGCAGATCATCGGCGACGAGCATGGGATGGTGAAGCTCCTCGTCGCGCCCGAGGACGGAACGCTGCTCGACGTCCACGCGTTCGGCGCGGGCGCGACCGAGGTGGTCCACATCGGCCAGGTCGCGATGGGCCTCGGCGGCACGGTCGACTACCTGGTCGAGACCGTGTTCAACTACCCGACGCTGGCCGAGGCGTACAAGGTGGCCGCGCTCGACGCCGCGAACAAGCTGCGCGCGGTCAGGCTCGCGACGCGGACGGCACCCGCCGAGCCCGCGTGAGCTCGGTGCCGAGAACGAAGCGGCCCTCCGGCTAGAGTCTCGACCGTGGCGCTCACAGTCGGCACCGGGCCGTTCGGCCACACCCCCACCGGCCGCTTCGACTTCGAGCCACCTGCGGAGATCACGTTCGTGGAGGTGCACCCGCGTCGCGTGCGCGCGCTCAAGGACGGCGAGACGGTTGTCGACAGCGACGCGGTCCGGCTCGTCTACCGCACGGGTCGCCTGCCGCACTTCGCGTTCCCGGCCGGCGACGTCTCGATCGCGTCGGAGCCCGAGCCGGCAGTGGCCGGGTACGTGACCGTGAGCTGGGACGCCGTCGACCGCTGGCTCGAGGAGGACGACGAGCTCGTCGTCCACCCGCGCGACCCGTACCATCGAATCGACGTGGTCGACAGCTCGCGCCGCGTCACGGTGCACGTCGACGGCGAGGAGGTCGCCGACACGACGCGGGCACGAATTCTGTTCGAGACCGGCCTGCCGCCGCGCTACTACCTGCCGCGCGAGGACGTGCGCACGGAGCGGCTCCAGAGCAACGAGCTGACCACCGGCTGCGCCTACAAGGGCTTCGCCGAGTACTTCGACGTCGGCGGCGCCGAGGCGGTCGCGTGGACGTATCCCGAGGCCCGCCGAGACGGCGAGCCGATCGAGGGCCGCATCTGCTTCCTCCAGGAGCGGCCCGAGGTGGAGCTCGAGCTCGACGGCGTCCTGCAGGAGCGCCCCACCACGCCCTGGTCGCGCCGCGACTGAGCCCTACGAGGGCTGGGGTGCCAGCACGATCCTGTCCCGGCCGCTTCGCTTCGCCTCGTACATCGCGTTGTCGGCGGCGATGAGTGCGTCGGCGTCGGCGGGCGTGTCCTCGCTGAGCAAGACGACGCCGATGCTCACGGTGACGTCGACCGTCGCCTCGCCGGCGTAGACCGGCGTTCTGCGCACGGCTTCGGCGAGCTCTCCGGCGATGCGGTGGACGTCGCCGGGATCCCCCGTGTCGAGCAGGAGGACGGCGAACTCGTCGCCGCCGAGCCGCGCGACGACGTCGGTCGACCGCAGCCGGCCGGTGAGCCTACACGCCACGGCCTGGAGCACCTCGTCGCCGGCCTTGTGGCCGAGCGAGTCGTTCACCCGCTTGAACTTGTCCACGTCGAGGAAGAGCAGCGCGGCCCGCCGGTGCTGGCGTCGCAGACGGAGGAGCTCGCGCTGCAGCTCCTCGTGGAGGCGGCGGCGGTTGAGCAGCCCCATGAGCGAGTCGTGCTCGGCGAGCCGCTTCAGCTCGCGCTCGGCACGCCTGCGCTCGCTGACGTCCTCGATCTGGGAGACGAAGTGCAGGGGCTCGCCGTCGGCGCCGCGAACGAGCGAGACCGAGAGCCTCACCCAGATCGTCTGGCCGTCGGAGCGCAGGTACCGCTTCTCCACCTGGTAGGAGCGGGTCTCGCCGGCGAGCAGACGTGCCGCCGAGTCGAGGTCGGCGTCGAGGTCGTCGGGGTGGGTGATGTCCTGGAACGTGAGCTCGAGGAGCTGCTCCTCGCTGTAGCCCGTGATCTCCGTCAGCGTCCGGTTCGCGCGGAGCCAGCGTCCGTCGGGACGGACGAGGCCCATGCCGATCGGCGCGTCGTCGAAGGCGCGCCGGAAGCGCTCCTCCGCCTCAGCGAGCGCCGTCCGCGCCCGCACGCCCTCGCCGACGTCCTCGATCTGGGCGACCGTGTAGAGCGGCTCGCCCGCGGCGTCTCGAACGAGCGTGCTGCTGACCGCCACCCACACGGTCTCGCCGTCTGCACGAACGTACCGCTTCTCGATGCGCGTCTCGTTGGAGCCCTCGAGCTGTCTGGCCCTCCGCTCCACCGTGGCCGCCAGGTCGTCGGGGTGCGTGAGGTCCGCGATACCGAGCTCGAGGAGCCGCTTCGGCTCGTAGCCGACGAGCTTGCACAGCGCGTCGTTGACCTGGAGCCAGCGGCCCTCCGGGGAGACGAGCGCCATCCCGATCGGCGCGTTGTCGAACGCCGCCCGGAAACCCTCGCTCGCGCGGACGAGGTCCTCCTCGGCCTCCTTGCGCGCGGTGACGTCGAGACAGGTGCCGATCCAGCCCAGCACGTTCCCCGCCTCGTCACGAAGAGCCGACGCGAAGCCTTCGACCCAGGAGACGCTTCCGTCGGGACGCTCGAAGCGGAACTCCCCGGCCGAGTCTCGTCCGTCCAGGGCAGCCGCCGTCCACTCCTCGAGGACGCGCTCGGCGTCGTCTTGGTGGAGTGCCCGCACCCACCCGTCGGTGAGCACGTCGGCTCGGTCGAGGCCGGCCAGCTCGCACCAGCGGTCGTTCACATACTCGGTACGGCCGTCCGCTCCGGCGACGAAGACGCCGAGCGGCGCGTTGGCCGTGAGGGCGCTGGCGCGGAGGAGCGCCTTGCTCGAGAGGAGCGCGCCGGCGGCGGGGTCGCCCGAGATCGCCTCGAGCGGGGATTGGGCCCGGATGGCAGCCATTGCGTCGTTATCGGCTTTTCGTACGGGCAACAAGAGTCCCCGTGCAAACGGAGCCCGCCGGTAGCTGAAACGCACGCTCCCACAGCTGGCCGCGATGTCGAGCGCTCGGCGGCGGAGATGCTGCTTGCCCGCGAGAGGGTTGCGCTGGGGAGTACGCCCTACTCGCCGCGGCGGGCGAGCCGGGCGAGCCGCGCGCGCAGCAGGCTGAGCAGGAGCCCGAGGCCCCGCACCGGCGGAGCGGCGGACGCAGGGCGCGCGGCCGCCTCCTCGCCGCCCGCCGGCGCTACGGTCGCCGTCACGCGCTCGGAGAGGCAGGCCGCGAAGTCGGCCATGAGGCGGCTCGAGACGTCCTCGACGATGCCGCGCCCC
The DNA here is from genome assembly GCA_038232215.1 of Gaiellales bacterium. Classification (GTDB taxonomy): domain Bacteria; phylum Actinomycetota; class Thermoleophilia; order Gaiellales; family Gaiellaceae; genus JBBSIG01. The sequence continues at coordinate 26,960 of JBBSIG010000003.1, forward strand.
ATCTGCGCGACTCGCCCGGTCAGCTGGAGCTCCGTCACGACCTGCGCAGAGGTGCGGCCGTCCTCGGGAACCAGGGTCGTCGTGATCGTCGCACGGGCGGTTCCCTGTCCTCGGGCCTCGCTCGCCTTCGCCCGCATGACCGTGCGCCACGCCTCCTCGTCTGCCTCGACGATCGCGACCTCGCCGCGGTACGACAGCTGGACCGGGCCGAGCTTGACCTTGACGACGGCCTTGTAGTTGCGGTCGTCGACCCGCTCGGTGACCTCTCCGCCGGGCAGGCAGGGCGCGACGCGCTCGAGGTCGAGGAGCAGCTCCCAGAGCCGCTCCGGCACTGCCTCGACCGTGAACCGGTGCTCGAGCCTCAGGCCCGCCGCCTCGCCTCGGCGACGGCCTGCTCCGCGAGCACGCCGGCAAGGTGGCGCTTGTACTCGGTGGAGCCGGACAGGTCTCCGAGCGGCTCGAGCCGCTCGGCGGCGGCGCGCCAGTCGCCCTCGGCGAGCACGGGAGTCGACCCGACGCCGGTCCACGCCACCGTCTCGACGTCGCCGCGCACGACCGCCGCGCAACCGACGATCGCCCAGTCCTGCGAGCGCCGGTTGAACTTCACGTACGCCGAGCCCGCTCCGTCGAGCGGCGGCACCCGAATCTCGGTCAGGAGCTCCGTCGGGGACAGGGCCGTCGTCAGATAGTCGAGGAAGAACTCGCGCGCGCGGATCGTGCGTGACCCGCTCGTACCGACGGCGACGAGCTCCGCGTCGAGCGCCACGATCGCAGCAGGCAGATCCGCGTTCGGGTCGCCGTGCGCGAGCGACCCCCCGATCGTGCCGCGATTACGCACCTGGATGTCCCCCACCTCGCCTGCCGCCTCCGCGAGCAGCGAGCAGCGCTCGTGGAGGAGCTCCGAGTGCTCGAGCTCGCGGTGGCGGGTGAGGGCGCCGATCGCGATGCGGTCGCCGTCCGCGCGGATGTACGAGAGGCCTTCGATGCCGCTCAGGTCGACGAGTGTCTCCGGCGCGGCGAGGCGCAGCTTCATCAGCGGGATGAGGCTGTGGCCGCCCGCGAGCGCCTTCGTCTCGTCGCCGCCCTCCGCGAGCAGGCGCGTCGCCTCCTCGACGGACATCGCGCGCCTGAGAGCGAACGGGGCCGGGATCACGACGCACCGCCTCCCTTCGTCTCCATCGGGGCCGCCTCGACCGGCTTCTCGTCGCGCCCCTGCAGCACGCGCCACACGCGCTCGGGCTGCAACGGCATGTCCATGTGGTCGAGCTCGAGCGCGTCGCAGACCGAGTTCACGACCGCCGCGGTCGCCGCGATCGTGCCTGCCTCACCGATGCCCTTGACGCCGAGCGGGTTCGTCGGCGACGGTGTCTCGGTGCGATCGGTCTCGATCGGCGGGATCTCGGCCGCCGTCGGGATCATGTAGTCGACCAGGGTGGTCGTCAGGCATTGCCCGTCCTCGTCGTAGACCGTCTCCTCGTAGAGCGCCTGCCCGATCGACTGCGCGACGCCGCCGTGCACCTGGCCGTCGACGATCATCGGGTTGACGACGCGGCCGCAGTCGTCGACGGCGAGGTAGCGCTTGATCTCGACACGCCCTGTGCGCGGGTCGACCTCGCTCACGCAGACGTGGCACCCGAACGGGAACGTGAAGTTCGGCGGGTCGAAGAACGTCGTCTCCTCGAGCCCCGGCTCGACGCCCTCGGGCAGGTCGCTCGCCGCCCACGCCGCGCCGACGACGTCCTGGATCGTCTGTGACCGGTCGGGCGAGCCCTTCACGAAGAAACGCCCTTCCTCGAACTCGAGGTCGTCGGCCGCCGCCTCGAGCATGTGCGCCGCGATCGTGCGCGCCTTGTCGCGTACCTTGCGCGCGGACTCGTAGACCGCCGTCCCGCCGACGGCGAGGGAGCGCGAGCCGTACGTGCCCAGCCCGTACGGCGCGAAGGCCGTGTCGCCGTGGATTACCTCCACGTCCTCGAACGGGACGCCGAGCTCGGACTCGATGATCTGGGACCAGGAGGTCGCGTGCCCCTGGCCGTGCGGCGATGTTCCCGTGATGACCGTGACCTTTCCCGTCGGATGGAAGCGCACCGTGCTCGACTCCCA
>JBBSIG010000004.1:0-28969 GCA_038232215.1 Gaiellales bacterium
CGCAGGAGCGGCCGGGCCGGCCTACACGCTGACCGCGGCGGACGTCGGCCACACCGTGCGGGCCCGGGTGACGGCCCGCAACAGAGACGGAGAGGCCTCCGCCACGACGGTGCCGAGCGGGGTCGTGCAGAAGGCGGCGGTCCCGTCCGGCGCGGCGATCTCGGTCGCGGACGTCGCGCTGCCGAACCGGTTGATCATCGACAGGGTCTCGTTCAGCCCCAACCCGCTGCGCTCGCACTCGAGCGTGATCGGTCGCTTCCGGGTCTCCGACAGCGCGGGACATCGCGTGCTGGGAGCGAGGGTGTTCGTGCTCGGGATCCCGTACGGGCGCTTCCTCACCCCACCCGAGGCCGTCACCGGCGGCGACGGCTACGCAGTCGTCCAGCTGCAGCCGGGCAGGCGCCTGACCCTGCGTCGAGGCGGCGCGGTCGTCTTCTTCCTGCGCGCGAGGAAGCCCGGGGAGAACGTCCTCGCCGGCGTCTCCACGCGCAGGCTGGTGCAACTGAACCTGAGCACGCCGTAGACGCCGCCGGACAGGCCCTCAACCAGTGGAGGCGTCCCGGAAGGTCGTCCTGAGCTGCGTGAACGACTTCGCGAGCTCCCGGCGGCTCTCGTCGTTCCCCCGGAGCGCACAACGCAGGCGCCGGCGCCCCTCGCCCGTCAGCGAGAGGTGCACGGTCCGACGATCGGTATTCGAGCGGGCGCGTCGCACGAGGCCCGCCGTCTCGCAGCGCGCGACCAGCTCCGTGACGGTGTTGCGGCCGAGCTGAAGCCGCTCCGTGAGCTGGGTGAACGTGAGGTCCGCTCCGCCGCCGCTCGCACCCTCGATCATGAGCAGCACCAGGTAGCGCTGCGGGGTCAGGCCGCAGCGGCGCGCGTTCTGCTCGGTGCGGCGCTCGAACGCGCGCAGCGCCGCGCGGAAGTCCGCGATGCGCCGGACGCGGTCCGGCCCGATCGCCACGCGAGTCGCCATTCCCTCATCGTACTCGGTCGTTCGCCTTACGAAGTTCTGAACAAGTGAGAGGGCGAGTCCAGACGCGCGGCCGTCGCCCGCCCGGGCGTCGGAGGAGCCGGAGCCGTCGCTACGATTGAACCCGTCGTGGACGACCGTCGGGAGCACGGCCATCGAAGCGGCCGGGCTCATTCCCACGCGCACGTCCGTCCGGAGACGAACAAGCGCCGGCTGCGCGTCGCGCTCGCGCTGATCGTGCTGCTCATGACCGGCGAGGTCGTCGCCGGAATCCTGGCGCACTCGCTCGCCCTGCTCGCGGACGCTGCCCACATGCTCACCGACGCGGGGGCGATCGCGCTCTCGCTGCTCGCGCTGAGGCTCGCGGAGCGACCTGCCGCCGGCGCGCTCACCTACGGGCTCAAGCGGGCTGAGATCCTCTCCGCCCAGGTAAACGGCGCGAGCCTCCTAGTCCTGGCCGGCCTGATCGTGTACGAGGCCGTGCACCGCCTGTTCGAGCCGCTCGCGGTGAGCGGCTGGACGGTGCTCGCGGTGGCGCTCGCAGGCATCGCGGTCAATCTGGTCGCGACCTGGCAGCTTGCGCAGGCAAATCGCGACAACATGGCCGTCGAGGGGAGCTACCAGCACATCGTCACCGACCTCTACGCCTTCGTCGGAACCGGCGCCGCTGCGGTGGTGATCCTGCTCACGGGGTTCGACCGGGCCGATCCGATCGCCTCCCTCGCCGTGGCCGCGCTCATGCTCTACGCGGCGTACGGACTGCTCCGCGACTCGGGCCGCGTCCTGCTCGAGGCGGCACCCGAAGGAATGAGCGTGCACGAGGTCGGAACCGCACTGGCGGCGCACCCGCACGTCGCAGACGTCCACGATCTGCACGTCTGGGAGATCGCGAGCGGCTTCCCGGCGCTCTCGGCGCACGTTCTCGTGCATTCCGGAGACGACTGCCACCGCATCCGCCGCGAGCTCGAGCAGCTGCTGGCGGAGCGCTTTCGGATCGAGCACACCACCCTTCAGGTCGATCACGAGCCGGGCCGTCGACTCCTGTCGTTGAGCCCGAGCCCGGGGTCGGGGCACCGCTGAACCGGAGGCGCGAAGGGCTCTACCGCCCCTCGACGATCTCCTCGGCCTCGCCGAACTTGTCGACGATCACGTAGCCCTCTCTTCGCTCGACGACGCGCTCGATCTCGGGCGTCTCGTGGCCGGGGGCCAGTACGAAGCGGTCGTCCTGGAAGTGCGCCCTCTCGTAGTCCGAGACACTGAGGCTGATAAGGGCGTCGCACCCGTCGCGACCGCACTCGCAGAGCACCTCGAGCTCGCCGATGCTGCCGAGCTCCTCGCTCACGCGCTCGATCTCCCGGTTGACGGCGCGGAAAACGGCCTCGTTCTTGGCGACGCGGTCGAGTCGCGGGTTCATACGGGCGAGTCTATGCCCCTCCTCGCGTGCCCGCGAGCGCGCGTCCTCTCCGGCCGGGCCGAAGAGGAGCGAGGCCCGCTCATCCGAAAGGGGGATTGTCCGGAGCGATTGCGGCGCGCACACTGAGCCAGTCGATCGTCCGAGACGGGATTCCGGTCGACGCCCACTGCGGCCCTGCGGACTGAAGGAGAGCCTTGTCATGTCGCTGTTCGATCTCGCACTGTCTCCCTCCGAGGAAGACGTCCTTGCGGCCGCCGGCTGGCGCTGCTTCGCGTGTGGCGTCCTGCTGAAGTTCCCCCTGCGGGATCTCGGCTCCCTGCGCTGCCAGGACTGCCGGGAGCAGAACAGCCCGCTCGATCCCCGGCTCCTGGCCCGCGAGTGGAAGGGCGACTGACGTCATGGCCGAGAGCCTTCGACGCTGCTCAAGCGCGTCCCGTCGACTGCCGATGAGGAATCGATGAGCACGAGCTCGAGCCTGCTGGCACTGACGACCGAGCGGGTCGACTGGACCTGGCTCGCGATCGTCTGGACGGTGGCGGCCGTCCTGTTGCTGCGGGCTCTCGTCGTCTTCGTGCTCAACCGCTGGCCGCGCCGGGGGCTCCGCGCGCGCTTCTCTCTTCGCCGCTCGAGGCCGGCCCCGGCGCTCACCGCGGCTCAAGCTGAGACGAGGCTCGGCACCGGACGGACGCGCCGCGCGGCGTAGCGAGACCGGCGTGAAGCGCTGCGGTAAAGCACCGGCAGAGGGATAGGTCAACCGGAGAGCACCCGGAATACTGCACCTGCGGCACCCTGAGCGAGCGCTCGCTGCGGCGACCTCGAGCAGTCACAGTGGAGGCGGAAGCCGTTGCGGCGCGCTCCGTCTCTCCCGGCTCCCTGAAGGAGAGTGGCATGGCGGCATCGAAGGCAATCGAGGCGATGGAGACAGACGAGACGACGGCGAGCAGTCTCGAGCCGGAGCCGGGCGGGCTCCTGCTCGGGTGGCTGGGCTTGATGGGCTGGGGCATTCGGATCGAGCAGGGCGAGCAGCTCCGGGCAGTGGCCGAGCACACGCCGCGGGCGGGCGCTCCGCTCGTCGTGACGGCGCGTGGCACCGAGCTCGCCGAGCTGAGCTGGGAGCTCTTCAGCGGTGCCATGGCCGCGCTCGAGTCTGAGCGGCCGCCGAGCGCAGAGCCCGTCGCCGCGTAGGCCTCTCGGCAAGCAGGTGCGGCGCGGCGCCCGTGTGGGCTGCCGCGCCGACACGCACCTGCGGGCCGGGCGCGACGACTAGCTGGCCTGCGGCAACCGAGACTAGTCAGGGGGAGAGACGCGCCCGGCCTTCCTCCTTTTAGCACGCCTTCGCCTCGGTCGTGGCAGCCCCCCTCGCTAAGGTCTCGCCGTGGTCGAGCTGCGAGGCAAGGCGGCGATCGTCACCGGCGCCTCGAGCGGGATCGGCGCTGCGACCGCGCGGGCGCTCGCAGCCGCCGGGGCGCGCGTCGCGGGAGGTGCCCGCCGGGCGGAGCGCGTCGAGACCGAGGTCGCGCTCGCACTCGACGTCACCGATCGAGCGAGCTGCGAGAGCTTCGTTGAGACGGCCGTCGCGGAGCTCGGCGGCCTCGACGTGCTCGTCAACGCGGCCGGCTTGGCCCTCGGGCGCGCACCCTTCACCGAGAGCGACGAGGGCGACGAGGAGACCGTGCTCGAGACGAACGTGCACGGCCTGATCAGGATGACGCGCCTCTGCCTGCCGCACCTTCGAGACGGCGGCCACATCGTCAATCTCGGCTCCGTGGCCGGCCGCCAGGCTTACCCCAACGGCTCGGTCTACGTGGCGTCGAAGTTCGCCGTGCGCGGCTTCACGTACGCGCTGCGCGAGGACCTGCTGGGCCGCCCGCTCCGGATCACCACCGTCGACCCGGGCCTCGTCGAGACCGAGTTCTCGCTCGTCCGCTTCGGAGGGGACGCCGAGCAGGCGAGCGCCGTGTACGCGGGCGTGGAGCCGATGACCGCCGAAGACGTCGCGGACTGCATTCTCTTCGCGCTCACCCGGCCTCCTCACGTCAACGTGGACGAGATCGTCGTGAAGGCGCTCGCGCAGGCGAGCGGCGCGAGGATTGTGCGGAGCGGCAGCTAAAGACACCCTGCGGATGCAGCAGCTGACGATCCTCGAAGGCTCGACCTTCTGTATCTGCGACGAGAAGGGCGACCTCGACGGCGCCACGAGCGGCTTCTTCGCCGAGGACACGCGCTTCCTCTCCTTCCTGCGCCTCACGGTCAACGGCGCCCGACCGCTCCTCCTCTCCTCGGGCAAGGTCGAGTACTTCTCCGCCGTGTTCTATCTGCGGAACCCGCTGGCAGGCGATCTACCGCAGGACGTCGTCTCGATCAAGCGGGAGCGCTTCGTCGGCGACGGCATGCAGGACACGATCGTGGTGCAGAACCAGGGCATGGTGCCGCTCTCGCTCGACCTCGGCCTCGAGGTGGGCTCGGACTTCGCGGACATCATGTCGGTCAAGGACCACGACTTCGCTCTCGGCGACCCGCTCCACGCGAAGCCGCTGCCGTCGCTCGTCGAGGCACGCTTCGACGAGGAGGGCAACCAGTTCGTGCTGGCCGACGTCGACGGCTACGCGGCGCAGACGCAGGTGATCCTCTCGCAGAGGGGAACGGTCGACGGCGCGGCCGTCACCTACCGGGTCGAGCTCGAGCCGCGCCAGCGCTGGGAGCTGCAGATCGACGTCGTCGCCTCGACGGCCGGCGAGCAGGTGGCTCCGAGCCTCGCCGGCCGCCGCTTCGGGGAGGAGCGCGGGCACGTGCGCGACTCCCTGGCGGCCTGGCAGCTCCGCGTCCCGCAGATCCGCTCCTCGTGGGACGGGCTCGGGCACGCCTTCACGCAGTCCGTCTCGGATCTCGCCTCGCTGCGGATGCGAAGCGCCGGCGACCGCGGGATCGGCAAGCTGCCGGCGGCCGGGATGCCGTGGTTCATGACGGTGTTCGGGCGCGACACGCTCATCACCTGCCTGCAGACCCTGCTCTTCGGGCCCGAGCTGGCGCGCACGGCGCTCGCCGTACTCGCCGAGCTGCAGGCGACGATCGACGATCCCACCATCGACGCAGAGCCCGGCAAGATCGTGCACGAGGTGCGCCACGGGAAGGCCGCCCGCCGCTGGTTCCCGCGCTACTACGGAACGGTCGACGCGACTCCCCTCTACCTGATCCTGCTCTCCGAGGTGTGGCGCTGGACGGACGACGTCCCGCTCGCCCAGGGTCTCAAGGAGCCGGCGCTCCGCGCGCTCGCCTGGATCGACCGGTACGGCGACCGTGACGGCGACGGGTTCGTCGAGTACGAGCGACGTTCCGAGCACGGGCTCGAGAACCAGTCGTGGAAGGACTCCTACGACTCCCAGCGCTTCGCCGACGGGTCGATCGCGGAGGGCCCGATCGCGCCGTGCGAGGTGCAGGGCTACGTCTACGACGCGAAGCTCCGCGCGGCCGAGCTCGCTCGAGAGGTCTGGCGCGACCGCGAGCTGGCCGAGCGCCTCGAGCGCGAGGCGGCCGAGCTGTCCCGGCGATTCGACGAGGCGTTCTGGATCGACCGGCGAGGCGGCTACTACGCACTCGCCCTGGACGGCCGGAAGCGCCAGGTCGACTCGCTCTGCTCGAACATCGGCCACTTGCTGTGGAGCGGAATCGTCCCTCCCGAGCGGGTCGACGCGGTCGTCGACGCGCTGATGGGCGACGACCTCTGGTCGGGGTGGGGCGTGCGCACGATGTCGTACGCGGACGCGGGCTACAACCCGCTCTCGTACCACAACGGCACCGTCTGGCCGCACGACAACTCCCTGATCGCCTGGGGCCTGATGCGCTACGGGCGGCGGCCCGAGGCGCAGCGCATCGTGCAACGGATGATCACGGCCGCCGACTTCTTCAACTACCAGCTACCCGAGGTCTTCGCCGGGATGCGCCGAGCCGACACGCCGTTCCCGATCGCCTATCCCACGGCAGCCCGCCCGCAGGCCTGGGCGGCGGGCACACCGGTCCTGCTGCTGCAGCTCCTGCTGGGACTCGAGCCCGATCGCTCGCGGCACCGGCTGCAGTCCTCGGCGCCGCCCGAGCTGCCCGCGTGGGCGGGGACGATTCGCCTTTCCGGCGTGCGCGCCTTCGACCGCCTCTGGGACGTGCGACTCGACGACGGGCAGGTGCGCGTGGAGGAGGGATAGGCAGGATGAGGATCGCCGTTCTCGCCCCCGTCTGGTTCGCGGTGCCGCCCACCGGCTACGGAGGCATCGAGTGGGTAGTCTCGCTGCTCGCCGACGGGCTCGTGGACGCGGGCCACGAGGTGACGCTCTTCGCGTCGGGCGACTCGCACACGAAGGCCGAGCTGTCGTGCATCTTCGATCCAGCGCCGAGCCAGTGGATCGGCCGCTCGTTCTGGGAGGTGCGACACGCCCTCTCGTGCTACGAGCGCGCCGATGAGTTCGAGGTGATCAACGACCATTCGGGGCCGCCCGCGGCCGCGCTCGCACCCCTCGTCGAGACCCCGGTCGTCCACACCGTGCACGGGCCTCTCGAGGGTGGGCCCGGCGACTTCTACGAGCAGATCTCGCGGCTGGCGCCGCAGGTCGGCCTCATCTCCATCTCCATGAATCAGCGCAAGCCCCGGCCGGGCCTGCCGTGGATCGCCAACTGCCCGAACGCCCTCGACCTCTCGCTCTACCCCTCGCGGCCGCACCGGGGCGAGTACCTGCTCTTCCTCGGCCGCATGAGCCCCGACAAGGGCGCGCACCGCGCCGTCGCGGTCGCCGTCGAGGCCGGGATGCCGCTGAAGCTCGCCGGCAAGTGCCAGGAGCCGAAGGAGCGGGAGTACTTCGACGAGTACGTGAAGCCCCACCTCCTCGGCGGGAGCGAGTACCTCGGCGAGGTCACCCACGGCGAGAAGGTCGAGCTCCTGCAGAACGCGCGGGCGACGCTCTTCCCGATCGAGTGGGAGGAGCCCTTCGGCCTGGTCATGATCGAGTCGATGGCGTGCGGCACGCCCGTGATCGCCACGCGCCGGGGCGCGGTCCCGGAGGTGATCGAGCACGGTCGCAGCGGCATCATCGTGGAGGACTACCGCGACATGGCCGCCGCACTCCCGGAGGCCGACCGCCTGGAGCCGCTCGAGCTCCGCCGCTACGTGGAGGAGCGCTTCTCCCCCGAACGGATGGTGCGCGACTACCTCCAGGCGTACGAGACGGCGCTCGCGCGCTAGTCTCGGCGCCCGCGCCGGTCCCAGTAGCGCCTGAGCCCCGCGTACGACTGCTCGAGCGGCATCGCCTGCTCGTAGCGCCGGTCTGCCCCCTCCGGGCTCCCGGACAGATCGGCGAGCGCCGCGTCGACGAACTCACGCTCGCTCGCTCCGGCGGCAACCCGCTGCGACCAGGTGCCGAGCCGCTCGCGCAGCTCGTGCAGGTGGGGCAGCGGGTCGTCCGCGACGCCGAAGTGCGTGAGCGCCAGGCGAGCCGGCGAGCGGCGCTCGATCTCGTCGAGCGTACGAGTCCAGGCTTCGACGTCGACGTCCGGCGGCGGAGTGGGGGGCATGACGGCCCTTCCCGGGGGCATCCGGACGCCGGCGGAGTCGCCCGCGTAGAGGACGCCCGCCTCGCCGAGATAGCAGACGTGGTGCGAGGCGTGGCCCGGAGACGGGAAGCAGTCGAGCCCGAGGACGCGATCGCCGACGACGTCCACGCTTGCCTGCGGCACGGGCGCGAGCTCGCCCCAGAGCGAGTCGAACGTCTCGCCGTACAGGCGCCGCGCGCTGCGCTCGAGCCGGCTCGGGTCGACCAGGTGCGGGGCGCCGATGCCCGATACGTGCACCCGCAGGCCCGGGTGCTCGCGAACGAGAACGCCCGCTGCGCCGGCGTGGTCGAGGTGGATGTGCGAGAGCAGCAGATGGCGGAGGTCGGCGAGCTGGAGGCCTCGCTCCGCGAGGCCCTCGTGCAGGCGCGCCACGGTCGCTGACGGCCCGCAGTCGAAGAGCGCCGGGCCGTCGTCCGTCTCGACCACGTAGACGCCGATCACCCCCTCGACACCCAGATGCCGGAGGTCGATCGGCTCGGGATCGAACGGCTCAGGCACGCCGGAGCAGCACGTCGGCGACCAGCGACCGTGCCCCGACGGCGGAGCTCACGCGATACGGCTCGGCCGCGCCCACGGCCGCCTACGCCCGGGCGGCGGCGCGCGAGCGCACGAGGGCTGTGTCGAGGTCGGCGACGAGATCGTCCGCCGACTCGATCCCGACCGAGAGGCGGACGAGGTTCCTCGGCGCCGCGAACGGGGCGTCGGCCGTCGAGGCGTGAGTCATCCGCGCCGGGTGCTCGATCAGGCTCTCCACGCCGCCGAGGCTCTCCGCGAGCTGCCACAGCTTCGTCCGGGCGACGAGTCCGACGGCCTCCTCCTCGGACTCCGCGAGGAACGAGATCATCCCTCCGTAGTCGCTCATCTGGCGAGCCGCGATCTCGTGGCCCGGGTGACTCTCGAGGCCCGGGTAGAGAACGCGCTCGACCGCCGGGTGCTCGTCGAGAAAGGCCGCGACCTGATGGGCGTTCCGGCAGTGCTGTCGCATGCGGACGGCGAGGGTCTTCAGCCCGCGGAGCACGAGCCAGGAATCGAACGGCCCCGGCACGGCGCCGAGTGACTTCTGGAGGAACAGCAGCCGCTCGGCGATGGTCGGGTCGTTGGTCGCGGCGAAGCCCCCGACGACGTCGGAATGGCCGCCGAGGTACTTCGTCGTCGAATGGAGAACGATGTCGGCTCCGAGCTCGAGCGGGCGCTGGAGGTACGGCGTCGCGAACGTGTTGTCGACGACGACGATCGCGCCGACCGCGTGGGCGGCGTCGGCCGCAGCGCGGATGTCGATCACGTTCAGGAGCGGGTTCGTCGGCGTCTCCAGCCACACCAGGCGCGTGCGCTCGTCGAGATGCTCGGCGAGCTCGGAGTTCAGCTCCTCTGCGCCGAGCCACGTGAACGTGTAGCCCTTCGGCTCGTAGACCTGCGAGAACATGCGGTAGACCCCGCCGTAGACGTCGTTCACGGCGACCACGCGCTCGCTCGGGTGGACGAGGTGCATGACCGTGGTCGTGGCCCCGAGGCCGGACGAGTAGGCGACGCCGTGCTCGGCTCCCTCGAGCGAGGCGAGGCACTGCTGGAGCGCCGTGCGCGTCGGATTCGCGACCCGTGCGTAGTCGTAGCCCTTGTGCTCGCCGACCGCGTCCTGGACGAACGTCGACGTCTGGTAGATCGGCACGGTCACCGCTCCCGTGGCGGGATCGGGCGCCTGCCCCTCGTGGATCGCGCGCGTCTCGAAGTCCACGAGCCCGATCCTAGTTGCTCGCTCCCGTCGCCTTCCACCGGGCGGCCAGTTCGCACCGGCTCGAGGCCGATCGTCCGGGCCAGCCGGGAGAGTGCGCTCTCGAAGGCCGCCTCGAGCGCACCCGAGCGCCGCACGCCTGGCTCCACGTGGAAGGCTCGCACCCGCAGCACACCCTCCTTCCGCTCGGCCTTCAGGTCGGCTCGCGCGACGATCCGGTCGCCGTACAGGAAGGGGAGCACGTAGTACCCGTACACCCGCTGCGGCTGCGGCTTGTAGACCTCGATCACGTGCTCGAACCCGAAGAGCCGGCGCGTGAGCGGGCGGTCCCAGAGCAGGTTGTCGAAGGGCGAGAGCAGGATCCCGGACTGCGGCACCGACACGTCGAGCTCCGCCTCGGCCGGGACGTAGAGCGGCGCGCCGCCGTCGCTCACCGCGAGCCTGACGAGCTCGCCGCCGGCCACGAGGGCGTCGAGGTGAGGGCGGAGGAGCGAGGCGCCGCCCTTCAGGCGCCAGTGCTCGCGGATCGCGGGCTCCGTCAGTGCCCCCCTTGCCCGCACGGCTCGCAGGGTGAGCTCTCGAAGATACTCCTCCGCGCCCGGCACGGGCGCCTCGAGGAGCTCGGCCGGGATGACGCGCTCGCTCAGGTCGTAGAGCCGCTGGAAGCCCTGCCGACCGGCGATCGCGAGGCGCCCGAGGTCCCACTGCGCCTCGAGGGCGCGCTTCGCCGGCTTCCAGTTCCACATGCCGCCGCCGCCCTCGCCCTCGAAGTCGCGCGAGGCCAGCGGGCCGCGCTCTGCGATCTCGGCGAGCACCCGCTCGGCCCACTCCGGGTGCTCGCGGAGCGCGCGCGTGTACGAGCCCCAGCGGCCGCCGACGGCCATCTTGCGCCGGAAGAGCGGGTACAGCTCGATCGGCAGGAGGCAGGCCTCGTGCGCCCAGTACTCGAAGATCCGGCCGTCGGCGAGCAGACGCGACACGGTGTCGCGCGGGTACGCGCCGACCCTCGCGCCGAGCGTGATCCGGTGCGCGCGGTCGACCGTCGTGATCGAGTCGAGCTGTACTGCGGAGAGGCGCCGGATTGCCGTCTCGACGTCGCGCTCGCTCGCTCGGCGGAAGCGCGCGCTCAGGTGCTGGCGCGAGACCACGTACGCCCGTAGCGCGGCCACGGAGATCACGGCCACCGCCCCGGTGGCCCTGGGTCAGCGCTGCATGGTCTCGACCAGATCGACGACCCGCGGCGATCCGGCGCCGCGGTAGTCGGGGCCGAGCTTCTCCTCGAGCGTCCGCTCGAGCTCGCCGCTCTCCGCGAGCTCCTCGACGATGTCGGCGCCGCCGACCAGCTCGCCGCCGATGAACACCTGGGGGACGGTCGGCCAGCCGGAGATCGAGGAGAGCTCCTGGCGGATCTGAGGGTCGGGGAGGACGTCGACCGTCGTCACGGACGCGCCTGCGGCGCGGAGCGCGCGCAGGGCGCGGTCCGAGTTTCCGCACATCACGAAGCTCGGCGTGCCCTTCATGAACAGGCTGACCGGCTCGTTGGCGATCACGTCCTGAATCCTCTGGTGCAGGTCGGGGTGCTCGGTCACGTGGTTCCTTTCGTTCGGATTCTGAGCTCGTGGATCGACCCGTCCGCGAGCGGCTCCGCGAGCGCGTCGTAGACGAGCCGGTGCTGCTCGACGAGCGAGAGCCCGTCGAAGCGATCGCTCGCGACGGTGACCTGGAAGTGATCGCCGCCGCCCGTGCGGTCGAGCACCGTCAGCTCGCTCGCGCCGGGGAACGCCTGCTCGAGCAGGGCGTGGAGCGGGTCGGTCGCCATCGACCCTGGATCGTAGCCGCGCATACTCTTCGGACGTGACCGAGATCGGCCTCTTCCCGCTCGGAGCGGTGCTGCTTCCCAGCGAGCGTATGCCGCTGCACATCTTCGAGCCGCGCTACCAGGAGCTGATCGGCGAGTGTCTCGAGGACGATCGCGAGTTCGGACTCGTCCTCGCCGACGACGATGGAGTGCGTCAAGTCGGGACCCGTGCGAGCGTGGTCGACGTCCTGGATCGCTTCGACGACGGCCGGCTGAACATCGTGATCGAGGGCGGCGAGCGCTTCCGGGTCGTCGAGCTGACCTCCGGCCGCTCGTTCCAGACGGGAGCGGTGGAGACGCTGGAGGATGTCGCGGCCGACCCCAAAGGGGACGAGGTCGAGCTGGTGCTCGAGCGCTTCAAACGTCTCGCCGAGCTCGCCGACGCTGCGGTCGACGACCTCGATACAGGCTCCCGGTGCCTGTCGTTCGAGCTTGCCTCCCGGGTCGATTTCGGCCCCGAGCTGAAGCAGGAGCTCCTCGAGCTGCGCTCGGAGCCCGAGCGTCTCCGCCTGCTCTCGGAGCTGCTCGAGCGAGCGTTCGAGGCCCTCTCGCTGGAGCGGACGCGACGCGAGCGCGCCGCCCAGAACGGCCGCGTCTCGACGGACTGAGCTCCTCGCCGGCGGCCCCCGGGAGTCACCTGACTCGGGCGGACACGGCCAGGCCCCAGGGCGATGGACACGTCCCGAAGGGCGGCTCGCGTGCTGGGGAACGGGCCGGAGCGCGGACGCGTGCCGTGCAACGTCCGGACAGGACACCCCCCTGCCCCAGGGCGCTGGACAGGTCCGGGTGGGACGCCCTTGTCTCGTGCGGCCAGTGCCGGTGCGAAATACCGAGCCCTGGCTCGAAGAGACAATCGTCTAGTTCTGCGAGTTGCCGCGGCGGTGCGCGAGGTACTCGAGCAAGTCCGAGCGCGTCAGCATGCCGGCCGGGCGGCCAGCCGAGGCGACGACGACGGCCTGCGAGCCGGCCGTGAGATCGGCGAAGACCTGGTCGACCGATTCGGTCGCCTCGACCGTGTGGAGCGGCGGCTGCATCGCCGAGGCCACGTCCGCGCTGAGCGTGTCCGGGTTCTTGAAGATCCGGTCGAGGAGGCTGCGATCCTGCAGCGAGCCGACGACGTCGACGAGCGTCTCGGGCGGCCGGTGCCGCACCACCGGAAGCTGCGAGATCGAGTAACGCTGCATCAGCTCGATCGCCTCGCCCACCTTCTGCTGCGACTCCACGACCACGAACTCCGGCACCTCCGGCTCCTCGGCCTGCTTGAGCCGCAGCACCTCCGCGACCGTGGGCGCGGGAGAGCGGCGCTCGAGGAAGCCGTACTCGAGCATCCAGTTGTCGTCGTAGAACTTGGAGATGTAGCTGCGGCCGCTGTCCGGGATCATGGTCAGGATCTGCGCCCCCGGCCCGAACCGCCGTGCGATCTGGAGCATGGCGAACACCGACGTGCCGCCGGAGCCGCCGACGAGGAGACCCTCCTCGCGCGCCATCCGCCGGGCGGTCAGGAACGAGTCCCGGTCGGACACCGTCACCCACTCGTCGACGACGTCCGGGTCCATCGTCGCCGGCCACGTGTCCTTGCCGATTCCCTCCACGAGATACGGGTGCACGCTCTCGGAGGAGTAGACCGAGCCCTCGGGATCGGCGCCGACGACCAGAATCTCGGGATTCCGCTCCTTGAGGTAGCGCCCCACCCCGGAGATCGTCCCTCCGGTGCCCACGGAGACGACGATCGCGTTTAGCTCGCCGGCGGTCTGCTCCCAGATCTCCGGCCCGGTCTGCCTCAGGTGCGCCTCCGGGTTCGCCAGGTTCGAGTACTGGTCGGGCTTGTAGGCGCCGGGGATCTCCTCGGCCAGCCGGTCCGAGACGGAGTAGTAGCTCTCGGGCGAGTCGGGCTCGACCGCGGTGGGGCAGATGACCACCTCGGCTCCGTAGGCTCGCAGGAGCGAGATCTTCTCCTGGCTCATCTTGTCGGGCATGACGAAGATGCAGCGGTAGCCCTTGATCGCGGCGCAGATCGCCAGGCCGACTCCCGTGTTGCCCGACGTCGGCTCGACGATCGTCCCGCCCGGCCTCAGACTGCCCGCTCGCTCGGCCGCCTCGATCAGCGGCAGGCCGATGCGGTCCTTCACCGAGCCGCCCGGGTTCAGGTACTCGAGCTTCGCGAGCAACGTCGGGCCGAGCCCCGCGCCGAGCTTTTGCAGGCGGACGATCGGCGTACCGCCCACGAGATCGAGCGCGGTCGGGTACGCGCGGGGCATCGCCGCCGTTAGCTTAGAGGGCGCCGGGCCTGCGGTGCTACGCCGGCACGGAGATGGGCTCGCCGACCTCCTCCGGAATCTCGTCCGTGCGAATAAGCGTCACTGTCGCGACCACCGCCGCGGCGGCGATCCCGGCCGAGACCCAGAACGCCCAGCGGAAGCCGCCCGTCAGCGCCACTGCCGGCTGGTCGCCGCTTGCGAGGAGCGTGTTGATGTGCGAGGTGGACACGGTTGCCAGCACGGCGACGCCGATTGCGCCACCGATCTGCTGCGAGGTGTTGATCAGTCCCGAGGCGAGGCCCGCCTCGCGTCCCTCGACGCCGGCGAGCGCGGCGATCGAGACCGGGACGAACGCGCACGCGAGCCCGACGCCGACGATGAAGAAGGCCGGCATCAGGTCGACCAGGTAGTGGCCGTCGACGGGCAGGCGCGTGTACCAGAGCTGTCCGAGGACGAGCAGCGAGAGCCCGAACGCCATCACCCGCTTCGGCCCGATCCGCGTGACGACCGCCTGCGCCAGCCCGGCCACGAAGACCGTCGTCCCGGCTGTCGCGAGGAAGGCGATTCCCGTCTGGAGCGCCGAGTAGTGGAGCACCTGCTGCATGTAGAAGGTGAGCACGAAGAACATTCCGAAGAGCGTTCCGCCGAGGAGCAGGCCGACGACGTTCGCCCCGGTGAGCGTGCGGAGGCGGAAGATGCCGAGCCGCATCAGCGGCTGCTGCACGCGCGACTCGATGACCACGAAGAGGGCGAGCAGGAGGACGGAGAGGACGAGCAGGCCGATCGTGCGCGCGCTCGCCCAGCCGTTCTCCGGCGCCCGCGAGATCGCATAGACGAGCGCGACGAGGCCGCCGGTCACCGACAGCGCCCCAACCGGGTCGTAGCGGCGGGTCGCGGTGTCGACGCGGCTCTCGCGCACGAGCGGGCGCGCGAGCAGGAGGGCGAGCGCGCCGACGGGCACGTTGACGAAGAAGATCCACTCCCAGCCGAGGAACTTCGTCAGGACTCCCCCGAGCAGCACGCCGACCGCCGCGCCGCTGCCTCCGACCGCTCCCCAGATCCCGAGCGCCTTGTTCCGCTCCGCGCCCTCCTGGAACGTGGTCGAGATGATCGAGAGCGCGGCGGGGGAGATGATCGCGGCACCGAGACCCTGCACGGCGCGGGCGGCGATCAGCATCGTCTCCGAGCTCGAGAGGCCGCACGCGAGCGAGGCGAGCGTGAAGAGGGCCACGCCCACCATGAAGACACGGCGGCGGCCCAGGAGGTCCGCCGCGCGGCCGCCGAGCAGCAAGAAGCCTCCGAAGGTGAGCGCGTAGGCCGTGAGGACCCACTGCAGGTTCTCGCGCGAGAACTCGAGGTCGCGGCCGATCGAGGGCAGGGCGACGTTGACGATGGCGACGTCGAGGACGGTCATGAAGAACGCCGCGCAGAGCAAGGCCAGGGCTTGCCAGCGGCGCGGGTCGGCAGTGGAGCTGCTCACTTGGTGGTACCTCCTGTGGACGGCGTAGGTGCTCCTTCGGCGCTTCTCGACCCCCTAGTCCGCGAGACTAGTGACGGAAGTGCCGCCTGTGCGTCAGCACCATTGCGGCACCCGCCCGCTCCACCGCGGCCACGACCTCGCCGTCGCGCTTCGAGCCTCCCGGCTGCACGAGGGCGCGCACTCCCGCGTCGAGCGCGAGCGTCGGACCGTCCGCGAACGGGAAGAAGGCGTCTGACGCGAGCACCGCCCCCTCGAGCGCGTGGCCGTGCTCGCGCGCCTTCTCGAGGGCGATCCGGACCGCGTCGACGCGGCTCGTCTGCCCGCCGCCGATCCCGATCGTGCGCAGGTCGCGTGCGATCACGATGGCGTTCGAGACGACGTGCTTGCAGACGCGCCACGCGAACAACAGATCGCCCCAGAGCGGCTCCGTCAGCGAGCCGCACGCAACCTCCATGCCCTCGCGATCCTCGACGTCCGAGTCGCGGTCCTGGACGAGCAGCCCGCCGAGCACGCGTCTGTAGTCGCGCTCGGCGAGACCGGGGCAGCGCCGCTCGCCGTCTACGAGGAGGCGGGGGGTGTCCCTGCGGCGAAGCGCCGCGACCGCTCCCGAGGAGAGCTCCGGCGCCAGCAGTACCTCCAGGAACTGCTCGGCGATGCGCTCGCCGAGCCCGTCTCCGACGGCGCGGTTGACGGCGACCACGCCACCGTAGGCGGAGGCCGGGTCGGCTGCCAGCGCACGCTCGTACGCCTCCTCGACGGTGCCCGCCACGGCCACGCCGCACGGGCTCGCGTGCTTCACGATCACGCAGGCGGGGAGGGCGAGCTCGCGCAGCAGGAGGCGTGCCGCCGAGAGATCGTTCAGGTTGTTGAACGAGAGCGCCTTGCCCGCGAGCTGCTCGACCCGCGAGAGCACGTGGATGCGCGCCCGGTCCTCGGCGTAGTACGCCGCGCGCTGGTGCGGGTTCTCGCCGTAGGCGAGCTCGAGGTGCTTGCGGAACGTCGGAATCAGCACGTCGGGAAAGGTCTCGCGGTCGGCGAACCAGGCGGCGATCGCGGCCTCGTAGGCCGCGGTGGTCGCGAACGCCTCCGCGGCGAGCGCGCGCCGGGTCTCGGCGGAGAGGCCGCCCGAGCGACGGAGCTCCGCGAGGACGGCCTGGTAGCGCTCGGGCCGGCAGACGGGGGCCACGTAGGCGAAGTTCTTCGCCGCCCCGCGAAGGAGCGAGGGGCCGCCGATGTCGATGTGCTCGACCGCCTCCTCCTCGCGGAGACCGTGCCGGGCGGTCGCCTCCGCGAAGGGGTAGAAGTTGACGCAGACGAGGTCGAACGGCTCGATCTCGTGCTCCTCCAGGGTCGCGAGGTCGCCCGAGTCGTCGCGGCGGGCGAGGATGGCGGCGTGAATGCGCGGGTGGAGCGTCTTCACCCGTCCACCGAGCAGCTCCGGAACGTCGGTCAGCTCCTCGACGCTCTGCACCTCGAGTCCGTGCTCCTGCAGGTACGCGGCAGTTCCTCCGCTCGCCACGAGCGCGACCCCGAGCTCGGCGAGCCCGCGGGCGAACGGCTCCAGCCCCGTCTTGTCGTGGACGGAGAGCAGCGCTCGTTCGATCACGAGATCAGCTCCCTGACCGTGAACGGCAAGAGCCTGTGCTCGACGTCCTGTACCCGCCTGCGCAGGGTCTCGACCGTATCGCCCGCCAGGACGGGCACGCGCTCGGAGACGATGACGGCGCCGGTGTCGACTCCCTCGTCGACGTAATGGATCGTCGCGGCGGTTGCGGCGACCCCGGCGGCGAGCACGTCCTCGATCGGGCGCGGGCCGGGAAAGTCGGGCAGAGGCGCCGAGTGAGTGTTGACGATCCGGCCGGCGAAGCGCTCGAGGAACGGCGCGCTCAGGAGGTGCATGTAGCCCGCGCAGACGACGAGCTCTGTGCCGCGCTGCCCGAGCCACTCGGCGAGCGCACCGTCCCGTCGCTCGCGGCTCTCGTAGTCGCCGGCGTCGAAGACGCGCGTCTCCACCTCGGCCGCGCGCGCGCGCGTGAGTGCCGGGACGCCCGCTCTGCTCGACGCGACCGCGGTCACCGGCAGGCCGGCGTCGAGGAGGGCCTGCAGGTTCGTGCCCTCGCCGCTGACGAGGACGCCGATCACGACCAGACGACCCCTCCGTCGCCGGGCTCGAGCCGGCCGATCGCCAGTCCGGCCGAGGCGTCGGCGGGAGGCACCACCGCGCACAGGCCGATACCGAGGTTGAAGACCCGGCGCTGCTCGGCCTCGTCGACGCCCCGGTCGGTGAGCCAGCCGTACACGGGCGGTCTCTCCCACGAGGCGACGTCGATCACGGCGCGAAGCCCGGGTGGCAGGACGCGGCCGAGATTGCCGCCGATGCCACCGCCGGTGACGTGCGCGAGCGCCCGGACGTCGGCGCGGGAGCGGAGCGCCCGCACCTCCTCCAGGTAGAGCCGCGTCGGCGCGAGCAGCAGGTCGGGGTCCCAGGCGCTCTCGCCGAGGAGCGTGCGGACGAGCGCGAAGCCGTTCGCGTGCAGGCCCGACGAGGCGAAGCCGAGGACGACGTCGCCCACCTCGCAGCGCGACCCGTCCACGAGCGCGTCGCGACTGACGAGGCCGATGCAGGTTCCCGCGAAGTCGAGCTCGTCCTCCCGGTAGATCCCGGGCAGCTCCGCGGTCTCGCCGCCCAGGATGGCACAACACGCCGAGCGACAGACGTCGGCCGCGCCGGCGACGAGGTCGGCCACGGCTTCCAGGTCGATCCGGTGTGCGGCAACGTAGTCGAGGAAGAACAGCGGCTCCGCGCCCGTCGTGAGTACGTCGTTGATGCAGTGCGCGGCCAGATCGGCGCCGGCGTCGCGGAGCCGCCCGGCCTGCCGAGCGAGCACGAGTTTCGTCCCGACGCCGTCGGTCGAGGCCGCGAGCAGGCGCTCGTCGTCGAGCGCGAAGAGCCCGGCGAAGCCGCCGAGGGCGCCCACGACACCCGGAGTCCGGGTCGACTCGACGGCAGCCCGGAGCCGGTCGACGACGTGCTCGGCCTTTGCGATCGAGACCCCGGCGGCCTCGTACGTGATCGCCTCGCCGCTCAAGGACGCGAGTCTAGAACGGAGCGCGGAAGGAGAGGGGGGTCTCGCGCTGAACGTGGAGCACGGCCCTCCGTGCGCTCGTCAGGCGTCCACCACGTCGATCTTGTCGTCTCCTCGATCGAGCGCAGCCTGCCCTTCTACCGCGAGCTGCTCGGGCCGCTCGGCTTCCACCGCGTGAGCGAGGTCGAGGGCGAGCGCGGCGAGACCATCTCGTACCTCGCCGGGCCGGGCAGCTCGATCGGCCTCAGGGAGGCGCAGACGGAGCAGACGCTCGACCGCTACGCGGTCGGCCTGCACCATCTCGCGCTCGAGGCGTTCTCGCGCTCCGACGTCGACGAGCGGGCCCGCGGGCTGCGCGAGCGCCGGGTCGAGATCGAGAGCGGGCCCGAGGAGTACGCCTACGTGCCGGGCTACTACGCCGTCTTCTTCTACGACCCGGACGGGATCAAGCTCGAGATCCTCCACATCCCCGGCCAAGCGGCCTGAACGAAAGGAGCGGCATGTCCACCACCACACCGAGCGGCGATCCGGGCGAGCCCCGGCCGAGCTACGGCTACACCCCGGGACCCGGGAACGCGTTCGCGAACCTGCCGGTGCCCGGTAACGCGGAGCTCGTCGTCTACCTGGCGGTCGTCATCCTGATCGCGATCATCGCCCTCGCGAGCGACGCCGTCGACGCCGGTGCGTTCGTGACCGCGCTGACGGCCCTGACCTTCGGCTATCTCATCTCGCGCGGGATCGCGAAAGCGAGCCGGGTACTCGAGCACTAGGGCTTCACCCTCCAAAACCAGACCACCAAGTAACAGTCTGTTACTTGGTTCGAAGGGCTAGCCGCCCGCTGGGACCACGCGGGCGGCTGCCGGCGCCTCGAATCTCCGTTTTGCCGGCCGGTATCCGGCCGGCACCGGCGTCGGGTACGCGCGGGTCAGGCACGCGCGGCAGACCGTCGACTCCGGTCGGCGCGTGGCCTCCTGCAGCCCGGCCAGGGACAGATAGGCCAGCGAGGTCGCGCCGATCCGCCGTCGGACGGCCTCGACCGAGCGGCCGGCCGCGATCAGCTCCTTCTCGTCGGCGAGGTCGATGCCGTAGAAGCAGGGCGACACGATGGGGGGCGAGGAGACGCGCACGTGCACCTCGGCCGCCCCGGCGTCCCGCAGGACGGAGACGATCTGGCGCGTCGTGTTGCCGCGTACGATCGAGTCGTCGACGATCACGACGCGCTGTCCCGCCACCTCCTCGAGCGGGTTGAACTTGAGCCTGATCCCCTGCTCGCGCAGGCCCTGGTCGGGCTGGATGAAGGTCCTGCCGACGTAGCGATTCTTGATCAACCCCTCGCTGAAGGGGATGCCCGAGGCCCGGGAGAAGCCGATGGCGGCCGGGGTGCCCGAGTCGGGGATGGGGAGCACGAGCTCGGCCTCGACCGGGGCCTCGGCCGCAAGCCGCTCGCCCATGCGAACGCGGGCGCCGTGCACCTCGACGCCGTCGAGGCGCGAGTCGGGACGGGCGAGGTAGAAGAACTCGAAGATGCAGAGCGCGCCCCCAGCCGCGGTCGGCGCCGCCTGCGTCGTCCGGCAGCCGAGCTCGTCGATCACGACGAGCTCGCCCGGCTGCAGCTCGCGCTCGAGCTCCGCGCCGACGAGGTCGAGCGCGCACGTCTCGGAGGCGAGCACCCAGTCGTCGCCGAGGCGGCCCAGGCAGAGCGGGCGGAAGCCGTGCGGGTCGCGGAAGCCGATCAGTCGGCCCTCCGCGAGCGCGACGACGGAGAAGGCTCCTTCGAGGCGGCCCAGCGCGCTCGCGACGGCGTGCTCGAGCGGCGCCGCGTCGCTCGCGATCAGCGCGGCGATCAGCTCCGAGTCGGAGGTCGAGCCGAGCCGTACGCCCTCGTCGAGCAGCCGCGTGCGGAGCTCGCTCGAGTTGACGAGGTTCCCGTTGTGGCCGAGCGCGATCGTCCGCGCCCGGCCGTGGTGAACCAGCGGCTGGGCGTTCGACCAGTCCGTCGAGCCCGTGGTCGAGTAGCGCGTGTGCCCGATCGCGAGCTCGCCGCGGAGCCCGCCCAGGTTCTGCTCGGTGAACACCTGCGCCACGAGGCCCATGTCGCGCAGCACGGTGAGACGGCCGTTCTCGGACACGGCGATTCCCGCCGACTCCTGCCCGCGGTGCTGCAGCGCGTGCAGCCCGAAGTGCGTCACCCTCGCGACGTCGCGTTCTTCCGAGCGGATGCCGAAGACGCCGCACATCAGGCGCGCGCTTCCCACGCGTTGCGGAGCCGGTCGAGCCGAAAGCCGCAGATCGAGTCGCCGCCCACGGTGCCGAGGCGCCGCAGCGGAACGCGCCCCTCGAGGGCGCCCACCACCTCCTCTGGCGCGCAGCCCACGACCGCTCGGCCGCCGCCCTCGCCGTAGAGCTCGAGCGCCGTCGACGGGAGCTCCAGCTCGGCGCCGATCCCGCTGAGAAGCGCGCACTGGACGAGGCACACGGCGAGCCCGCCCGCCGAGACGTCGTGGGCCAGGGAGAGCGACGGTGCCGCGCGCCAGAGCAGCTCCACGAGCGCCGCCTCCGCGGCGAGCTCGAGCGCGGCCGGCGCTCCGCCGGGCGAGCCGAGGAGCCCCTCGAACTCGGAGCCGCCGAGGCTGAGCTCGGGCTCGCCGGCGAGGAAGACGGCGTCGCCCTCGTGCCAGGCGCCCGGGATGCGGCGGACATCGGCGACGAGACCGACGCAGCCGACGACGGGGGTCGGATCGATCGCGCGACCCTCCGTCTCGTTGTAGAGCGAGACGTTGCCCGAGACGACCGGGATCCCGAGCGCCTCGGCCGCCTCGGCCAGACCCTCGATCGACTCGGCCAGCTCCCAGCCGATCTCGGGCTTCTCCGGGTTGCCGAAGTTGAGGCAGTCGGTCAGCGCGAGCGGCTCCCCGCCCGCGCAGGCGACGTTCCTCGCAGCCTCGAAGACCACGCCGGCGGCGCGTGCCCGCGGCGCGAGCGCGAGGGCCCCGCCCGGCCCGTCGAGCGACACGGCGAGCCCTCGCCGCCCGTCGGAGAGTCGCAGGACGGCGGCGTCGAGCCCGGGTCGCCGGACCGTCCGCGACCCGACGAGCTGGTCGTAGCGACCGTAGATCCAGGCGCGGCTCCGCACGTTCGAGGTCGCGAGCAGCCGCAGCAGCGTCTCGTCGTCGGCCGGGGACGCCGGCCCCGTCCGGCCGCGGGCGGGCAGCCGCCGGGGGCGCCGCTCGACCGCGTAGCGCGGCGCCTCGTCGGTGAGGAGTCGCGCCGGAATCGAGCCGACGACGTCGCCGCCCGAGAAGCAGCGGAGGTCGCCGCTCTCCGTCACCTCGCCGATTGCAGCGTGCACGAGCTCCCAGCGGCGGCACACCGCCGCGACCGCGTCTGCCAGCGCGGGGTCGACGACCGCGACCATGCGCTCCTGACTCTCGGAGATCATCACCTCCCAGGGCTCCAGCTCGGGCTCGCGTCGCGGGACGAGGTCGAGGTCGACGTCGATTCCCGCGCCGTCGCCCGCCATCTCGGCGAGCGCCGAGGCGAGCCCGGCCGCCCCGCAGTCCTGGAGCGAGGCGACGAGCCCCCGCTCCACGAGCTCGAGGCTCGCCTCGATCAGCTTCTTGCCGGTGAACGGGTCGCCGATCTGGACGGAGGGGCGCTTCGCCTCGTCGCTCTCGCCGAGCTCCTGGCTCGCGAGCACGCTGGCCCCGCCGATGCCGTCGCGCCCGGTCGTGGCCCCGTAGAGAACGACGAGGTCGCCCGGGCGCTTCGCCCGCGCGCCCGTGAGTCGCTCCGTGGGCAGGAGGCCGACGCACATCGCGTTCACGAGGCAGTTGTCCCGGTAGGAGGGATCGAAGCGCGCCTCGCCGCCGACCGTCGCGATCCCGGCGGCGTTGCCGTAGTGGGAGATCCCGTCGACGGCCCGCTCGAACGCCCAGCCGGGCTCGCCGAAGCGCAAGGCGTCGAGGAGCGCGATCGGCCGCGCGCCCACGGCCACGACGTCGCGGATGATGCCGCCGATGCCTGTGGCCGCACCCTGGAAGGGCTCGACGGCGGAGGGATGGTTGTGGCTCTCGACCTTGAAGGCGACGGCCTCGCCCCCGCCGAGGGCGATCACGCCGGCGTTCTCGCCCGGCCCCCCGAGCACTCTCGGGCTCGACGAGGGGAGCCGCTTCAGCAGCGCGGCGGAGTGCTTGTAGCCGCAGTGCTCCGACCAGAGCAGTGAGAAGACCGCGAGCTCGAAGTGGTTGGGCTCGCGCTCGAGCAGCTCGCAGATCCGCTCGAGCTCCGGATCCGTGAGACCGAGTGCCCGGTGGACCCGCTGCTGGAGGATCTCCGTCAGAGGGGCGAGTGTAACGGGGAACCCCGACGACCTCCCGCGCGTTCTCACAAGCGTGGGCTGGGGCACCTTTCACGGTCCATGAGCCGGCGCAACCTCGCCCTGCTCCTGTCGCTCGCCGCGATCTGGGGCGCGTCCTTCCTGTTCATCAAGGTCTGCGTCCGCGAGCTCGACCCGGTCGCGCTCGTCTGGCTCCGCCTTACGATCGCGGCCCTGACGCTCGTGCCGATCGCGCTCGTGCTGCGCGGCCTGCGCTCGTTCGGGAGCGACCTCCGCCGCGCCGTAGGGCCGGTCGTTGTGATCGGCCTCGTCAACTCGGTCGTGCCCTTCTGGCTCATCTCGTGGGCCGAGACACGGCTCGACTCCGGGCTCACCGCGATCCTGCAGGCGGCGGCGCCGCTCTTCACGGCGCTGCTCGCGCTCTGGCTCGTGCCGAGCGAGCGTGTCGGCGGCTGGCGGCTCACGGGGCTCGGCGTCGGCTTCGTCGGCGTGGCACTGATCGTGGGCGGCGAGCCTTCGGGAAACGCGCTCGCCGGGCTCGCCGTCGTCAGCGCCGCGCTCTGCTACGCCGTGGCGGGCCTCTACGGGCGCCGGCTCCGGGACGTTCCGCCCGTCGTCAGCTCGGCGGGCTCGATGATCTCGTCGTCGCTCCTGACGCTGCCCTTCGCCGTGTCCCGGTTGCCCGCGCACGTACCGAGCGCGAAGGTGCTCGCGTCGCTCGTCACTCTCGCC
This sequence comes from Gaiellales bacterium, assembly GCA_038232215.1. Classification (GTDB taxonomy): domain Bacteria; phylum Actinomycetota; class Thermoleophilia; order Gaiellales; family Gaiellaceae; genus JBBSIG01. The sequence continues at coordinate 23,459 of JBBSIG010000004.1, forward strand.
TCGCTCGGGACCGGCGTCGCCTACCTCCTCTTCTTCGCGCTGCTGGCGGGCGCGGGGGCCTCGCGAACGATCCTCGTCACCTACCTCGTCCCGGCGATGGCACTCGTCTACGGCGCGGCACTCCTCGGCGAGCCGGTGACTGCGGTCGCGCTCGGCGGTCTCCTGCTCGTGCTCGCGGGCGTCGCGGTCGCCACCGGCGGCGCCCGCCGGCCGTCGTCTAGCCTGCGAAGGTGACGCGCGCGTACGTCCCGCTCCTGCTCACGCTCGCCGCGGTCTGGGGCGCCTCGTACCTCTTCATCAAGGTGGCCGTGGACGAGATCGCACCCGTCGCGATGGTCGAGGGCAGGCTCCTGCTCGCCGCGCTGGCTCTCTCCGTGTACCTGATCTCGCAGCTCGGCCTGGGGCCGGCCGTGCAGGCGATGCGCGCGGCAGGATGGCAGGCCGTGCTCCTCGGCGCGGTGAACGGCGCGATTCCCTTCACGCTGATCGCGTGGGGCGAGCAGCACGTCGACTCCGGCGTGGCCGCGATCGCGAACGCGACCGTCCCGCTCTTCCTGCTGCTGCTCGCGATCCGGTTCCGGCCGAGCGAGCGGGCTAGCGGCCTGCGGCTGGCGGGCCTCGGGCTCGGCCTGGCCGGCGTTGTCGTCCTCTCCGGGATGCAGTCGGAGAGCGGGGGGTGGGCGATCGCGGGCACGCTCGCCGTCGTCGTGGCCTCGATCGCGTATGCCAGCGGCGCCCTCTACGCGCAGAGCCGGCTGGCCGACACGACGGGTCACGCGCTCGCCGCGGCGTCGATGCTCGGCGCGGCGGTGGTGCTGCTGCCGCTCGCCCTGCTCGAGCTTCCGCAACACGTCCCGAGCGGGAAGGCGCTCGGCTCACTGGCGGCGCTCTCCCTGGCGGGAACGGCGTTCGCGCAGCTCGTCCTCTTTCGGATCATCCGGCTGCACGGCCCCGCGCGCACGAGCCTCGTCACCTATCTGCTGCCGCCGACCGCCCTCCTCTACGGGGCGCTCTTCCTCGACGAGCCGCTCACCGTGGCCGAGCTCGCCGGCCTCGGACTGATCCTCCTCGGGGTCGCGGTCGGCTCGGGCGTGCTCCGGCTTCCGAGCCGGGCGACGGTTCGCACGGCGCCGTGAGCGTTCACCTGCGCCGCGCTGAGCCGGACGACGTGGACTTCCTGGTCGAGCTCGCGAACCATCCGGAGGTCGAGCCGTTCATGGGGGCCCGACGCGCGCGCGATGCGGACGCCGTGCGCGCGCAAGTCGAGCGCTCGCAGTCACGCCCGGAGGAGTTCGGCCGCCTGGTCATCGAGGCCGACGGCGAGCGCGCGGGGGTTCTCGGCTACGAGCTCGTCAACGAGCGGAACGGGATCGCGCAGCTCGAGGCGCTCGCGCTCCACCCGTGCGCTCGGGGTCGAGGCGTCGCGGACGCCGCGGCGCGGCGACTGCAGCGGCTGCTCCTGCTCGAGCTCGGCTTCCACCGCCTGCAGCTCGAGTGCTACGCGTTCAACGAGCGCGCGATCCGTCACGCCGAGCGGGCCGGCTTCGTGCGCGAGGGAGTGAAGCGGAAGGCGTATCACCGCCACGGCGAGTGGGTCGACGCCGTTCTCTTCGGACTGGTGCGGGAGGACGTGGAGCCGAGCGGACGGAAGCTCCTCGAGGAGCACGTCGCCGGCTTCAACGCGGGCGTCCGGAGCGGCGATTTCGGGCCGATGCTCGGGGCCTTCGCCGACGACGCCGAGCTCGTCTTCGAGGGCGTCCCGGTCGGCCCCTTCGCCGGGCGCGACGCGATCGCAGCGGCGTATCGCGAGCGGCCGCCCGACGACGAGATCGACGTGCTCGATGTCGAGGAGGGGGCGGACGGCGTCGTCGCGGCCCGCTACGCGTGGCGCCGCGAGCCCGGCAAGCCCGCGGGGACCATGATCCTGACGCCGCGTCAAGGACGGATCGGCCGACTGGTCGTGAGCTTCGAGGACTACGCGTGTGGAGCGCGCCAGTAGACTCGGCGACCGGCCGAGGTCATGCTCAGCGCCGAGGCCTGCGCCTGTCGCGCCGGGCGGTCCAGGCCAGGTAGGCGCCGAGCGTGCTGGCCGCGCCAAGGCCGCCGGCGAACAGCGGGCCCTCCCACTGGCGCCAGCGTTTGGGATCGACGGCCATCAACTCCGCCAGACCTTGGATGAAGGCTGCGGCGAGCACGCCGGCCACGAGGCGGTTGCCGAGCCGTTCGGCACGGGCGACGAGCGGCCCGAGCTCGTCTGTACGCAGGTGAGCCTCCAGGTCGCCTCGGTCGAGCACGGCGAGCAGGCGGCGAAGCTGCTCGGGCAGCTCCAGGCCGAGCTGCGCCGCCGCGATCCCGGCCTGCGCGAGCCGCTGGGCGAGGACGGCCGGAGAGAGCTGGCGCGCAACGAGCCGCTGCGCGTATGGGGCGAGTATCTCCCCGAGCTGGAACTCGGGGTCGAGCTGCGCGGCCATCCCCTCGTTCATCACGACCATCTTGAGTAGGAGGACGAGCTCGCGCGGGAGCCGCAGGCGATGCTGCCGTACGACCGTGAACACGTCCTGGATCAGCCGGCCGAACGCGATCTCGCCGATCGGACGGCCCTCGTAGGGCGCGATCAGCCTGACGAGATCGTCCCGCAGCGCAGCGCGGCTCACAGCCACGCGGGCGACGCCGAGCTCGAGCACGACATCGGTAAACCGGTCGTAGTCACGGCCGGCGAGGGCGATCAGGACGTGGCCCAGCTGTTCGCGGAGGCGCTCGTCGAGCTCTCCGACCATCCCGAAGTCGATCAGCCCGATCCGCCCGCCGGCCTCGATGAACAGGTTGCCGGGATGTGGGTCGGCGTGGAAGAAGCCGCTCTCGAAGATCATCTCGGCCGTCACGCGCGTGGCCCGCTGCGCCAGGGCGTGCCGGTCGATGCCTGCGGCGTCGAGCGAGTCCAGGTCGCTGACCGTGATGCCTCGGATGCGCTCCAACGTCAGCACCCGTGAGGTCGTCGTCTCCCAGAACACCCGCGGGATGTGCACGTCGGGGTCGCCTGCGAAGTCGGCCGCGAAGCGGTCGGCGCTGCGACCCTCACGGAGGTAGTCGAGCTCGGCCCGGAGCGTCTGCGCGAACTCGTCCGCCAGCGCGACGAGGTCGTAGTCGGCGGCCGCCTGCCAGTGCCGGCCGGCATGCGCGGCCAGGTTCTGCAGGATCTCGAGATCCTCCTCGACCTGCTCGACGACGCGTGGCCGGCGCACCTTGACCACCACCTCGGTGCCGTCGTGCAGCGTGGCGGCGTGCGCCTGCCCGATCGAGGCGGCCGCCAGCGGGTCGACGTCGAAGCTCGCAAACGCCTGCTCGGGCCCCTGCCCGAGCTCCTGAGCGACGAGCTCGCGAACCACGTCGCCGGGCACGGGCGGCGCGGCATCCTGCAGCTTCGCCAGTTCGGCCTGGTACTCGGGAGGCAGGAGGTCGGGCCGGGTGGAGAGGAGCTGGCCGAGCTTGACGAACGTCGCGCCGAGCTCCTCGAGCGCCAGCCGGAGATGCTCCGGGCGGGTATAGGGCGCGCCCCGGCGTTCGTGGCCGAGCAGGTCACGCTGAAATGGCACCCGGTGCTCGAGTCCGAGAATCCCCACGAGGTAGCCCATCCCGTGGCGAGACAGGATCGCGGCGATCTCCTTGTAGCGCTCCCGATGCCCGCTCATGACATGGCCTTCGTCGTGCGGGTGCCGTGGCCGGTCTCGGATGCTGGCCGACGGCGCCTCGGCGCTCGCCCGGAGGGCTGGTGCAGCGGGTCGACCGCTGGAGCCGGCGGGATCGGCCTCACTGCGGGGGCTTCGCGGATCACGGTGAGCGGCGTGCCCCAGTGCTCGAGCTCGAGCGGCGCGCCCGCCCGGAGCAGGTAGGTCGCGGCGGCGGGGGTGATCTCGACGTGCAGCTGCCGGCCCCGGAAGGCGAAGGGAACGCGATCCGGCTCAGTGGTACGGGCAGCCTCGGGGCGAAGGAGAGGCGGCCGTCGTGCTCGCGGGCTCCGGCCAGGCCGGCGATGACGGCCATCCAGCCGCCGGCCAGGGCGGCGAGGTGCAGGCCGTCGGCGGTGTTGCGATGGATGTCCTGGTGATCGAGCAGCGCTGCCTCGGCGAGGTAGTCGTAAGCGAGCTGCACGTCGCCGACCTCGGCGGCGACCACCGCTTCGGTGCCGGCCGCGAGCGAGGAGTCGCGCAGGGTCCGCGCCTCGTAGTAGGCGAAGTTACGGCGCTTCTCCTCGGCGGTGAAGGAGTCGCCGCGCAGGGCCATGGCCAGGACGAGGTCGGGCTGCTTGATCACCTGCCGGCGGTAGAGCTGGAAGTAGGGGACGTGCAGCAGCAGCGGGTAGTGCTCGGGCGGGGTCGACCCGAAGTCGAAGGATGCGTGGCGGGCGAAGTCCTCGTCCTGCAGGTGGACGCCCAACTCCGGGTCGTAGGGGATCGTCATGGCATCGGCCGCCCGTCGCCACGCTGCTGTCTCGCCCGGCTCGACGCCCAGCGCCGTGGCGCCGTGGCGTTCCACGACGGCGGCCGCCGCGCGCAGGTTGGCCTGGGCCATCAGGTTGGTGCAGAGGTTGTTGTCGACGAGCGCCGAGTACTCGTCGGGCCCCGTCACCCCGTCGATCGAAAAGCGCCCGTTGCGACGATCGTCGTGGTAGCCGAGACTCGCCCACAGCCGCGCCGTCTCGACCAGAAGTGGCGCGCCGGCCTCGCGCTCGAAGCGCTCGTCACCCGTTGCGGTCACGTAGCTGACGACCGCGTGGGCGATGTCGGCGTTGACGTGGAAGGCGGCGGTGCCCGCGGGGAAGTAGCCCGAGCACTCCTCCCCGGAGATCGTCCGCCACGGGAAGGCGGCGCCGCGCAGTCCGAGCTGGCGCGCTCTGACCCGCGCTTTGGGCAAGGTCGACGCGCGCCAGCGCAACACCTCGGCCGCGTGGTGGGGGGCGCAATAGGTGAGGATGGGCAGCAGGAAGATCTCGGTGTCCCAGAAGGTGTGGCCGTTGTAGCCGGGCCCGGTCAGGTCCTTTGGCCGGAATCGCGTGGCCGCTCGCGCAGGCGGCGTTTTGGTGCAGCTGATAGAGCGCGTAGCGGAGCGGGTGCTGGATCTCGGGGTCGCCGTCGAGCTCGATGTCCGCCCGCGCCCAGACCGCGTCCAGAGCCGCGCCCTGGCGTGCGGCGAGAGCCTCGAAGCCGAGCGCGCCGGCCCGGTCGAGGCTCCGCTGCACATCGGCGACCCGCGAGGCCGGGTCACCCTCGGGTGCCCAGGGATAGGACAGCAGCTTGACCAGCCGCACCGGCGCGCCCGGCTCGGCGGTGGTGGTCAGCGACCAGCGCGCCAGCGACTCGCCTGCCTCACCTGTTGCCTCGTGCGGGGGCGCGCTTGCCACGAGGTGGTCGCTGCCAGCCGCGACGATCTGTCGGCTGAAGCGCGTCTGGTGCACGAGCACCGCACGCGTCCCCCGCTGGACGGCCAGCAGCGGCACGAGCGTGCCCGGCGGCA
>JBBSIG010000005.1:0-24636 GCA_038232215.1 Gaiellales bacterium
CGGCGAACTGGAGCGCGATGCGCTGGACGGCGACCGTGAGCGGGAAGATGGAGAGCGGCTCGCCGAGCTCGAGAGCGGCGAAGCGGTGGACGCGCGCGCCGCGGGCCTCGAGCGCGTCGGCGACCTCGGCCAGACGCGCGGCGCCCGGCCCGCCGCCGTCGAGGCAGACGAGAGCGTCTTGCCGTCCGAGAGCGAACGCCGGACCGTGGAGGAGCTGCTCGAGCGCCAGCCCGGCAGTGAACAGGTGCGCCGCCTCGCGCACCTTGAGGGCACCCTCGGCCGCCGTCCACTGGTCCGGGCCGGCGCCGACGAGCTCGAGCCCGCGCTCGGGCAGCTCGACCGCCGGGCCAGGCCCCTCGAGTGCGGCGGCGACCGCAGCCGGGACCGCCCCGAGCTCGCCGAGCTCGGCGCCCAAGGTGACGGCGAGCTGGGCAAGGCGGGCCAGCGCACCGAGATGGCTGGCGGTGAACGTGCCAGACGTTTCCTGCTCGACCGTCTCGATGTCGGCACCGGCCGCGCCCTCGCCGCCGATCGCCACCGCCGACACGCCCTCCGCGCGGGCACGCTCGAGCACCTGGCTCGCGTAGCGCTTCGTTCCGCGATGGCTGAGGAGGACGAGCGCGTCCGCCGACGCCGGCCGCGGCCCCCAGAGCGCACAGTCGGCGGCGGGGACAGGCTGGGCGTCCACGCCCGCCAGGCGAAGGAAGTATGCGCCCTGGTTGGCGGCGTGCCAGCTCGTTCCGGTGCCGACGACGAAGACGCGCCGTCCGGCGATGCGCGCCGCGCCGGCCTCGATCGGAGCCCAGTCGGCGAGGAGGCGGCTCAGATCGTGGGGCTGCCGCTCCATCGTCTTCGCCAGCTCGCTCAAGGCGTGACGCGCACGGCGAGTCCTGGCAAATCGGCGAATCCTGCTGGATCGGCGGAGACGACGAGCCGCCTCCGAGCGAGTGCCGTGGCGGCTATCAGCAAATCGTGTGCGCCCCGGGGTCGACCCGACCGGCGCGTCTGTGCAAGCAGCGTCGCGTGGACCCGGGCTACGTCGAGGTCGTAGGACTCGACGGGAACGCTCGCGAGCAGACGCTCGACGAACGACCGTCGCCCTTGCCGCTGTTTCCCCTCGGCGAGCTCGACGCCGACGAGCAGCTCCGCCGCCGTGACTGCGGCGATCGCAACATCGTCCTCGTCGTCGACGACACTCGCGAGCGAGGCTCCGGAGCGCTCGGCCGTCACGAGAATGGTCGTGTCGAGCATCAACCGTTCCAGGGCCGCTCCTCGACACCGAGAGCGGCCCGAAGCTCGCCGAGCTCAGATGCCCAACCGGGGTCGCGTGGATTCGAGCGCAGAACCTCCTTTACGGTCTGACCGTTCGCCGCGCGAGCCGGGCCGATCCGGGCCACCGCTCGCCCGCGGCGAACGACGAGGAACGTCTCCCCCCGCCGCTCGACGGAGTCGAGAAGCTCCGAGAAGCGACGAGCCGCCTCGGTGGCGCTCAGGCTCCGCATCGGAAATCAGATTATCAGATCGTCGGCGAGCCGAAGACCGCATTTCTCGAGGCGACGGCGGAAGCGGCGAGCAAGAGGGAAGCGCTTTCAGCGAGCCTGGGGGCCACAGGCGGGCGCATGCAACGCCTCCTCTACGGATCGGAGCCCGCCGCGCACGTCCTTGTGGCGTTTGACTCTACCCCTGTGTCCCCCGGCGGGCAAGGAGCGCCGTCCCCCGCCCCGCGGCGAAGTCCGCAAACTCCGCGAATCCTCTCCGGGAGAGCTCGGCACGGAGACGCTCTGGCGGGACGAAGATCGGCGTCGTCGACCCGCCCGAGAAGCCGAGCACGAGCGCGCCACCCGGAGCCAGCACCCGCCGGAGCTCGTCGAAGAAGGGAATCATGTTCGCGAGCCCGACCAGGTCGAACGATGCGTCGGCGAACGGCAGCTCCGCCGCGTCGGCCTCGACGAAGGTGACGCGCTCGGCGAGCTCGGGCGGCGTCTTTCGCCGCGCCTCGGCGACCATCGCGGGCGCCAGATCCGCTCCCACCACCACAGCTTCCGGGAAGCGCCGCGCCAGTTCGCGCGCACCGTCGCCGGTCCCCGTGCCGAGATCGAGCGCGCGAGCCGGCGCAGCCGAGACGGCCGCGAGCGCGGCCTCGTACGCCGCGAGGTGCCCCGGCGCGCGCAGATCGTCCCAGCTCGGCGCCAACCGCTCGAACTGCGCCCTGAGCGGGATGCGGAAGACCCGCCAGAGCGCGGGCCACCGGACGACCGCGTTCGTCACGAGCCGCGCGAAGCGCCGGCCGAGACTCGCCCTCACCCGATCACCGGCTCGATCAGCACCTCGTCCCCCACCCGCGCGCCGAGCCGCTCGGCCGCCTCGCCGCCGTTGACCGCGAGCGCGAGGCTTCCGCTGGAGTCCTCCAGGAGGAGCAGCGTCCCGGTCTTCACGTCGGCGAACGTGCCCGCGACCGTCGCCGTGGCCGAGCGCTCGCCGACCGCCACCCGCACCATCGCCGCTCCTCGCACCCGCTCCGGCGTCACGTTCAGGCGGACGTTCCCGAAGCGGTCGACGGCCAGCGCGGTCGCCCGGATGGTCGAGCCGTCGGTGCTCGGCTCCGGGAGCTCGAGGCGAACGAGGCTCGACGGCTCGAGCGCCGGGCCGAGCTCCTCGAGCGCCACCCCCCGGGCGAGGTGGGCGGCGGCAGGGGTGAACACGTCCCGGCCGTGGAACGTGCGCGAGACCGGCTGGAGCCTGAACTGAGGGTTCACCAGCTCGCGGGCGGCAGCGATCCCGCCCAGGCGCTCGATCGAGGGCAGGAGGAGCCCGTTGTCCGGGCCGACGTGGAGCCCGCCCCGGCCGTCCTGCACCACGAGCCCGCGCCGGTCGCCGCCGACGCCCGGGTCGACGACGGCCAGGTGCACCGCGGGCGGCACGTACGGGAGAGCGTCGGCGAGCGCCACCGCTCCCGCGACCACCGCCCGCGGCTCGATTCCGTGCGTCAGGTCGACGATCTCCACTCCCGGCGCGATCCGCCTCATGACGCCGTGGCACACCCCGACGAACGTGTCCCGGAGGCCGAAGTCGCTCAGGAACGTGATCAGCACCCGGACTCCAAGTGACAGTGTGTCACTGGGCGAGCTCGAGCCGCGCGACCGCGGCCACGAGGCCGTCGAGATCATGGGTCTCGGCCTGGGCGACCACACGCAGTCCGGCCTGCTCCGCCGCGCGCGTCGTCTGCGGCCCGATCGTCGCGACGGGGATGTCGACCTCGAGCGCCGCGAGCGAGCGGGCGGCCGAGCCCGACGCGAGCACGACGAGGTCGCCTTCCGGACCCGCCTCCGGCTGCACGGGTCGGGTGTCGTAGAGCGGCACGAAGTCCGCCGCCAGGCCATCGACCAGCGTGCGTCGCGCGTCGCGCGCGGCCGCCACGAGCACGCGGCCGGCCGGCCGGGGAAGCTCCGCGAGCAGCCCTTCCTGCGTGGAGACACGCGGCACGAGGTCGACCCGAATGCCTTGCTCGAGGAGCGCCTCGGCCGTGCCCGGGCCGACGGCCGCGACCCGCCGCAGCGAGCCGCGCCGGCGGCGGGCGAGGTGCTCGGCGCCATTCGGGCTCGTGACCACCACCCAGTCGTAGGCAGTCGTGTCGATCGGCTCGTCCCCTGCCGAGACGATCTCGAGCAACGGACACTCGACCACCTCGTGCCCGAGCGCCTCGAGCCGCTCCACCAGCGGCCCGGCCTGCGAGCGCCGGCGCGTGACGACGATCTTCACGGCACGAGCGCGATGAGCTCGGCGGCGAGCTCGTCCGGATCCACGCCGCGCCGCCGCTCGACCCAGCGCCCGTCCTCGTCGGCCACGAGCGCCTCCAGCGAGGTGCCGTCGTGGTGGGCGGCGACGGGCGCGAGGCAGCCGCCGCCAACGAGCGCGACGCAGCGGCGCTCGGCCGTCACCCGCCGGCGCGTCTCGGAGTCGTCGAGCAGCGTGACGAGCGTCTCCTCCCCCTCGCGTACCTGGAGCGCGAGCGCCCCCTGCCCGGCTTCCGGCAGCAGCTCCGCAGGCGCGAACCGGTGCCCGATCTCCCGCGCGAGCCCCAGCCGATCGAGCCCGCACGCCGCGAGCACGACCGCGTCCAGCCCGCGCTCGCCGCGCTTGCGCAGACGGGTGTCGATGTTCCCCCGCAGCGGCTCCACCGAGAGCGAGGGCTCGAGGGCGAGGAGCTGCGCACGCCGCCGAGCCGACGCGGTGCCGATCCGCATGCCGGGGCGAATACTCCGCGCGCCGCAGAGCGCGTCGCGCGGGTCCTGCCGCGCGAGGTAGGCGCCGACGGCGAGGCCGTCGGAGTCCGACGAGGTCATGTCCTTCGCGGAGTGCACAGCGACGTCGATCTTGCCCGCGAGGAGCGCCTCCTCCAACTCCTTCACGAACACGCCGCGGGCACCGATCTCGCCGAAGGGCCGGGTGCGATCGCGATCGCCGGCAGTCGTGATCGGCACGAGGGCGAGCTCGAGACCCGGTCCGCGCAGCGCCTTCGCGGCGAGCTCGGCCTGGGTGAGCGCGAGCCTACTGCCGCGGGAGCCGATGCGGATCAGCACGGCAGGCGAAGCGCCCCGGTCGCGTTCGTCCGCAGGGGCGGGCGCCGCGGGCCCGGACGCGGACGAAGACCGTCGGCGCCTGCACGGGCAGCGGGCGGCCGCTGAGCCCCCGCGCCAGCGTCTTCACCGCTCCTCCTCGCCAAGCCCGAAGAGATGCCGCACGGCCTCAGCATAGACCACCCCGTCGGCCGCCGCCGCGGCCTGCTTGAGCCGAACGGTCGGCAGATGGAGGAGCTTGTTGACGATCTGGGCGGTAACCGCCTCGACGGCGCTCCGCTCCGCTTCCGTCAGCCGACCGAGCCGCCCCTCGGCCTTCCGGAGCTCGGCCGCCCGGATCTCCTCGGCGCGCGCCCGGAGCGAGGCGATCGCGGGGACCACGTCGAGCGAGGCCTGCCACTCGCGGAAGCGCTCGGCGTCGGACGCGACGATCGCCTCCGCCCGACCGGCCTCCCGCCGGCGGCCGGCCAGCGTCTCGCCGACGACCGCCTCGAGGTCGTCCACGTCGTACAGAAAGCAGCCCTCGAGCTCGTGGATCGCAGGGTCGAGATCGCGGGGAACGGCGAGGTCGATCAGGAGCAGCGAGCGCCCCCGGCGGGCGCGCACCACGTGCTCGACGTCCTCGCGCCGCAGCACGAACCCGGGCGCGCTCGTCGACGAGACCACCACGTCGGCGGTCAGAAGCCGGTCGACGACGCCGTCGAGCGGGAGAGGCTCGGCGCCGAAGCGGCGCGCGAGCTCGGCGCCCCGATTGGCGCCCCGATTGGCGACGAACGAGATCTCCGCCCCGCGCGACAGGAGGTTGCGCGCGGCGAGCTCGCCCACCTTGCCCGCCCCGATGAGGAGGATCCGGCGGCCGCGGAGCTCGCCGAAGACCTGCTCGGCGAGGGCCGCCGCCGCGGACGAGACCGAGGCGGGGCTCTCGCCGATCGCCGTCTGCGCGCGGACCTTGCGGCCCGCGCGGAGCGCGTGGCGGAAGAGCCGGTCGAGGAACGGGCCGGGTGCGCCCGCCTCGTGGGCTGCCCGAACCTGCCCGAGGATCTCGCCCTCGCCGGGGACGAGCGAGTCGAGCCCGGCGGCGACGCGGAAGAGGTGGAGCGTCGCCGCCTCGTCTCGGAGGCGGTAGAGGGCGGGAACGAGCTCCGACTCGGGCAGGCTCGAGATCTCCAGGAGCGCCGCCTCCGCGTCGGCCTCGGACCGGCCTACGAGGTACAGCTCGGTGCGGTTGCAGGTCGAGAGGCAGATCGCCTCGGCACCGTCGCCCGCGAGCCGCGCCGCGAGCGTGCCCGCCCCGTCCCGATCGAGCGCGACGGTCTCGCGAACCTCGATCGGCGTGCGGTGGTGCGAGATCCCGACGAGGACGAGGGTCACGAGAAGTGGGTGAGCGGGAGGCCGAGTCGGACGACGAGCACGAGCGTGAAGCCCGCCAGCACGTAGAGCGCCGAACGCCGCCCGCGGACGCCGAATCGGAAGCGGCCGACGAGGAAGGCGGCGTAGACCACCCAGGTGACGAGCGTCACGACGATGACCGCGTCGACTGGCGAGCCCGTGCTCCGCAACCTGAGCAGGCCCACGGCGATCCCGAGCGTCAGCGCGGGTAAGGCGACGGCGATCGTCCGGGCGGAGAGCTCGTCGAGCGTAGCGAGCGACGGCGCCCGCAGCCGCAGGATACTCGTCTCCCGCCGCTTGAGCCGGCGCTCCTGCCAGAGGAAGAGCGCGGAGAGCGCGGCCGACAGCGTGAAGCCCGCGAAGGCGGCCAGCACGAGGCCGACGTGGAAGACGAGGAACGCGCTGCCGTACCGGCTGGGGACACCCACACCGGTGCCGCCACCTACCCACGCGATCGCGAAGAGCACGACGGCGGGCGGAAGCACGGCCAGCCCGAGCAGGCGAAAGCGGGCGCGACAGCCCCAGATCAGGTACGCCCCCACGACGAGCCAGACGAAGAGGTTGAGCGACCCGGCCCAGGTCGACCAGGGAAACCCCTCCGCCTCGGCCGCCTGGACGCCGAGCAGGGCGGTCTGCACGAGCCAGCCGAGGCGGACTCCCCACGTCGCGAGGCGGCCGGGCAGACCGGGGCGCCGGGCCTCGCCCAGGTACGCGAGAGCCGCCTCGCCGTAGGCGATCAGGGCCGGCCAGAAGAGGAGCTCAGCCACTCGTCGTCGACCCGTGCGGTTCCGGCGGGCGCCCCAGCCGCTCGCGCGCGAGCTCCGTCAGCTCGCTGACCTCCCGCTCGAGGCGGGCGAGCTTGAGGGCGACGATGAGGACGTACGCGAGCACGGCGACGAACACGACGAGGTACGCCGCCGCGACATACCTCTCGCCGGAGGTCACGTCGCGAGCAGCTCGCGCAGCTCGCGGAGGCGCGTGTCGAGCCGCTTGCCGGCGAGCTCGACGTGGTAGAGGGCGCCGAAGAGCGCGAGCATCGCGGCCGTGGAGACGCAGAACGTCGCGAACATCGAGCCCGACATCTGCGGCCCCTGCGAGGTGAAGACCGTCGGGTGGATGAAGTCGTTCGCGAGTCGGATGGCGAAGAAGCTGACCGGGATCAGGACGACTCCGAAGAGCGCGTAGACGGCACAGAGGTTGGCGCGGGACGGCCCTTCGTCGACCGAGAAGCGCAGCATGAAGTACGCCGAGTAGAAGAGGAAGAGGACGAGGAACAGCACGAGCTGATTCGAGCTCCAGGCCCACCACACCCCCCAGGAGACCTTGGCCCAGATGGAGCCCGTGATCAGCGTCAGCGAGCCGAAGATGACGCCCTGGTGGATCGCGACGTAGCTCTCGAGGTCGGCGCCGGGCCGTCGCTTCCAGAGGTGCATGAACGCCTTGTAGGCGCCCCAGAAGAAACAGGCGTAGGCGGTGAGCGCGATCGGCACGTGGAAGTAGAAGATGCGCTGCGAGAAGCCCTGGTCGGCGTCGTCGGAAACGACGAAGAAGATGAGGGCGATCGAGGCGGTCACGAGGAGCGCGGCCGAGCCGGTCCACGCCCCCAAGCGGTTATTCCGTGACCACGTACTCAAAGGAAGCCCAGCAAATGATCGCAAAAATGAGGTCGTACAGGGCGAGGAAGCCGAGATAGCGGCCGCTCTCCTCCGCGACGCTCGCTCCCACGCCCCCGATCAGGATCGGCAGGGCCAGAGGCAGGAAGAGAAGCGGCAGGAGCAACTCGCGCGCCCGGCTCGCGACGGCCATGGCGGCGACGAAGGCGCCCACAGCGCAGATGCCGACGTCGGCGAGGACGACGCCGGCCACCGTGGCGGCGTCGACACTCGAGAAGAAGAGCCCGAACGCCGGCAGCGCGACGAGCTCGGCCAGCCCCAGGAAGACGCCCGTGGCGAGGGCCTTGGCAAGCCAGATCGCGCTCCGGTCGGAGGGCGCCAGCACGAGCCCGTCGAGCACGCCGCTCTCTCGCTCGGCGACGAACGCGCGCGCCAGCCCGAGCAGCGCCGTGAAGACGATCGCCACCCAGAGCAACCCGCTCGCCGCGGCCCGCGAGGAGCCGGTGGGGAGGGCGAAGTGGAAGACGACGAGCGCCGCCACGACGAAGAGCAGCATGGCGGGGAGCGTGTCCCGCGCGCGCAGCTCGAGCAGGAGGTCCTTGCGCGCGAGCGCGGCCACGTCGGCGGCGTAGCCGATCACGAGAAGGCGAGCCGAGCGGTCGCGAGCGGCTCGAGCCGCACCGGGTCGTGCGTGGAGACGACGACGGTGGCCGAGCCGCGCCGCTCGGCGAGCTCGCGGTCGAGCAGCGTCGCGCCGGCCTCGTCGAGCGCCGAGAAAGGCTCGTCGAGGACGAGCAGGCTCGGCTCGTGGAGGAGCGCGCGGCAGAGCGCCAGGCGCTGCACCGTCCCGCGGGAGAGCGAGCTCACCCGCTCCCCTCGCGCAGACCAGACGTCGAAACGCTCGAGCAGCATGCCGATCCGCTCGCGCCGCTCCGGGACGCGGTAGAGGCGGCCGTACAGGTCGAGGTTCTCGAGCGCGCTCAGCTCGCGGTAGAGCAACGACTCGTGCCCGAGAAACCCGACCTGGGACCGATCCACGCCGACCTCGAGCTCGCCGGAGGTGGGGGCCGCGAGCCCCGCGCACAGCCGCAGCAGCGTCGTCTTGCCCGATCCGTTCGGCCCCGTCAGGAGCAGGAAGCCTCCCGCCGGGAGGTCGAGGTCGACGGCGTCGAGCACGCGCTTCGCACCGAAGCGCTTCGAGAGCCGCCGCGCCTGGATCACTGCGCCACCTCGGCGAGCACGAAGACGAAGAAGACGATGCTGATCAGGCCGTTGACGGTGAAGAACGCCGCGTTCAGGCGCCGTAGGTCGTGAGGGCGCACGAGCGCGTGCTCGTAGAGGAGGAGCAGGGCGACTGCGAAGGCGCCGAGCCAGTAGGCGAGCCCGAGGTGGAGCCCGAGGCCCACCGCCACGAGAAGGGCGATGGTTGCCGCGTGGAACGTCCGGGCCGCGCCGAAGACGCCGTCGGCGCCGAACCGCGTCGCCCAGGAATGGAGGCGCTCCCGCCGGTCGACCTCGACGTCGAACAGCGAGTAGAAGAGGTCGAAGCCGGCGACCCAGAGCGCGACGGCGCCGCCAAGCGCCCAGGCCTGCCACGTCAGGTGTCCGGTGATCGCGACCCAGGCGCCGACGGGGGCCAGCCCGTCGACGGCGCCGAGCCACAGATGGCAGAGCCACGTCCAGCGCTTCAGGTACGGATAGACGACGAAGCCGGCGACCGGGATCGGCCATAGCCAGCGGACGACGGGATCGAGCTGGAGGACGGAGACGAGGAAGAGAGCGAGCGACAGTGCGCAGAACGCGACCACCTGGGCGGGCGAGAGCAGGCCGCTCGGCAGCTCCCGCGAGGCGGTACGCGGGTTGCGCGCGTCGATCCCGGCGTCGATCAGCCGGTTGAGGCCCATCGCGAGCGACCGTGCACCCAGCATGGCGAGCGTGATCCACAGGAGGTCGTGGGCGCTCGGGACGCGCTCGACGGAGAGGAGGGCGCCGACGTACGCGAACGGCAGCGCGAACAGCGTGTGCTCGATCTTGACGAGCGAGGCGAGCCGACGCGGCAGCACCGGTGCCGCGACGGTCACGTCTGGACGTGCCGCGTCTCGGCGCCGGACAGCAGCGCCACGGCGTGCGCGAGAGCCGGCCGCAGCACCGCGAAGCCGTCTCGGCAGCCGCCCGGCGAGCCCGGCAGGTTCACGACCAGCGTGCTGCCGCGGACACCTGCGACCCCGCGCGAGAGCAGGCCGTGCGGCGTCTTCGCGATCGAGTCGGCCCGGATGGCCTGCGCGATCCCGGGCGCGGCGCGATCGAGCACGGACTCCGTCGCCTCGGGAGTGACGTCTCGGGGTGCGAGTCCCGTTCCGCCTGTCGTGAGGACGACACCCGCCTGCTCGGCCAGCTCGGTGATCGCGCCCGCGATGGCGGCGCGCTCGTCCGGAACCACGCGCCGCTCGACGGCGTAGCCCTCCCCGCCGAGGAGCTCCGCGAGCGCGTCGCCGCTCGTGTCCTCGCGCACCCCGCTCGCGACGCCGTCGGAGACCGTCAGCACGGCGGCCTTCAGAGCGGCTCCTTCGTCTTCTCGAGCAGGCGCACATCGGTGACCGTCATCTCCTTGTCGATCGCCTTGGCCATGTCGTACACCGTGAGTGCGGCGACGGAGGCCGCCACGAGCGCCTCCATCTCCACTCCGGTCTGCGCCGTGGTCTCGGCGGCTGCGCGAATCTCGACCGTGGACTCGTCCACCTGGAGCTGCACGTCCACCGCGGTGAGCGGCAGCGGGTGACAGAGCGGAATCAGCTCGCTAGTCCGCTTCGCGGCCATGATGCCCGCGAGCTGCGCGGTTACGAGCGCGTCCCCCTTCGGCAGCTCGCGCAGGCGGCGGGCCGTCTCCGCCGCCATGGTGACGGTCGCACGCGCGGCCGCCCGGCGCCGCAGAGGCGGCTTCGCCCCGACGTCGACCATCCGGACTCCGCCCGCGGCGTCCACGTGCGAGAGCTCCGCCACGCAGGGATGGTAGTGGCTCGGCGACGTGGTCAGCCGAGCGCTCGAGCCCCGCGGTCCAGGTCTCGGAGCTGGGCCTCGATCCAGCCGGCGAGATCGTGCTCCCGGACGTGCGCGCGAATCGCCTCCAGGCGCTCGTGCCGCTCGCCGGCCGGAAGCTCCAGCGCCTCGTGGATCGCGCGCGCCTGCCCGGCCACGTCGAACGGATTGACCGAGAGCGCCCACTCGCCGAGCTCCTCGTGGGCGCCCGCGTTCTCCGACAGGATCAGGACTCCGTCGCGCTCGTTCACGAGAGGCGCCTCCTTGGCGACGAGGTTGAGGCCGTCGAAGATCGCGTTCACCAGCAGGACGTCGAACTGCTTGTACGCGGCCACGGACCGGGGGAAGTTGTCGGCGATCTGCAGGTCGACGGGCGCCCAGCCGTCGCGGCCGAAGCGGTCGTTGACGGCGCGGGCGGCGCGCTGAATGGCCCCGAGGTACTCCGCGTACTCCGGGATGTCCTGCCGGGAGGGATCGAGGAGCGCGAGCATCCCGACTCGCCCCTGGGCTTCCGGGTGGGCCTCGAGGTAGGCCGCGAACGCGCGGAAGCCGCGGACGACGTTCTTGGACGGGTCCGTGCGATCGACGCGGAGGACGAGCTTCTCGGGCCGCCGGGCCTCGATCTCGCGCTCGGCCGCCAGCACCGGTGCGCTCACGGCCAGCTCGTCGAACTCGCTCGGGTCGACTGAGATCGGGTGGCTCGTCACGAGCGCCCGCTGACCTGCGTACTCGAGGGTGGACGCGCCGAGGTCGCACGTCGCGCCCACCATGTCCTCGCAGGAGCGGAGGAAGTTGCGGCGCCAGCGCTGGGTGTGGAACCCGATCACGTCGTTGGCGAGCAGGCCGTCGTGAACCGCCCAGCGGATCGGCTCGGGCAGCACGTGCCAGTAGTCCGCCTCGGCCCACGGGACGTGCACGAAGTGGGCGAGCATCGCGTCCGGCTGCAGCTCGCGCACGAGGCGCGGCGCCAGGTAGAGGTGGTAGTCATGGAAGAACACCGTCGCCTCGGGCGAGCGCTCGAGCTCGGCGACGACGGCGTGCGCGAACCCGCGGTTGACGGGGACGTAGCCGGCGTCCCAGGCGCGATGGAGGCCGTCGTCGAAATTCGGCGCGTACGCGAGGTCCCACAGGTAGTGCTGCAGGAACCAGAGCGTCGGATTCGACACGACGTTGTAGAACCAGTCGTACGCCTGCTCGTCGTGGACCACCAGGCGGAGCCGGTAGGGGGAGCCGTCCCGAGCGGCCTCGTCGATCGCCTCGCCGCCCGCCTCGCTCGCGACCGCCGCGTCCTCGTTGCCCATGGCACTGGCGATCCACGTCACGTCGTGATGCGAGACGAGGCTCCTGAGCGCGGTCACGAGGCCGCCGCCCCCGCGGCGCGCCACACGCCGCCCTTCCGCGTCTCGCGCGAAGGAGACTGGGCCGCGGTTCGAGACGACGATCAGCTTGCGGCGCTCGACGGGCATCCGGGAGAGCGTAGCCCCGGGCGCAGGAGATCGCGGCGCAGGGGCGAAGCAGGCGGGTTGGCCCCAGGCGCCCGACCGCGTTAGGCTGCGAGTGATGGCACGGGGACTTCTGGCGAGAGCTCACAATCCATCCGGGCGGGAGTGCGGATGTCTGCCCGAGTGCTGGTGCAAGAGCACCATCTGGGGTCGCGCCCTCCGCTGGTACCTGCCCAAGCGCCATCACTCGGTCTCGCCCGAGTGGAAGCGCGCCCGCGAGGGCGAGCTGCGGCAATAAGGGCCTGCCGCCGGACCTCTACGAGGAGCGGGCGGCTACGGAGGCGAGCTCCGCGCCGGCCGTGTCCTGACCGAGCAGGCGGTTGAAGAGCACGAGCCAGTCGCGCAGGAGACGCGGGGTCAGGAAGTGCGTGCGCACGTACTCCTTGCCTCGCAGGGCCCGCGCCCGCGCCCGCGACGGGTCGTCCAGGATCTCGAGGCAGGCCTCGGCGCACTCCAGCGACGAGTCGACCAGCCAACCCGTCTCGCCCTCCTGGATCTGGTCGACGATGCCGCCCGCGCGGCCCGCGACCGTCGGCCTCGTCTTCCAGAGCGCCTCGGTGACGGTGAGGCCGAAACCCTCGCGGATCGACTTCTGCAGAACGGCGGCCGAGTGCACCTGGAAGGCGTTCACCTCGACGGAGCCGACGTTGTTCAGGTTGGAGAGGATGAAGATGTCCGGGTCGCCCCCCGCATACGCGACCGTCTGGTTGTAGAAGTCCCAGCCCTCCGGGTCGTCGTGGGCCATCGAGCCGACGAGCGCGAGCTGCACGCCGGGCTGACGCTCCTTGACGACGCGGTACGCGTCGATCACGCCGAGCGGATCCTTCCAGGGATCGAAGCGGGAGACCTGCGTCAGGAGCGGCCGGTCGACGTCGATGCCGAACTGGTCGACGATGTAGGCGGCGTCCTCGGGCGAGAGGGCCATGTTCTTCGGGGCGAGCGGATCGATCGCCGGCGGCCAGATGTACGACTCCGGCAGCCCGGCCACCCTCGGCACGTAGTCGCGGCGGTGGAAGATGGCGGCGTCGTAGCGCCGCATCGACGGCAAGAGGAACCCGAGCACGTCGTCGTTCGGGGTCGAGAAGTCGATGTGGCCTCGCCAGATCCAGCGTGCCCGCGAGCCGGGCAGGTGGTCGATCATCCCGACCGGCTGGGGGTCGTGGACGACCACGAAGTCGTACTCGTCCTCGAGCTCCTTCGCGTTCAGGAGCTGGTACTTCTGGAAGATCTCCCGCTGCGCGGAGGTGAGCCCTTGCGGATTTCCCTGCAGCGCGTTGTGGATCGTCTTCGTGACGTCGAAGAACTCGTCCTGCCCGCGGATGATCCGCCATTCCGTCTCCAGTCCCGCATCCTGCATCAGGGGGATCAGGGTGTAGTTGATCTCGGCGACGCCTCCGCCGAACGCGGTCGCCGACAGATGCACGACGCGCTTGCCCGCGAGCGGCTCGGCGAGCCCGCGAATCTGGTCCATCAGCCCTCGCGTGGCGATGGTCGCGTAGTCGCCGAGCGACTTCCTTCCGGTGTTGACGAGCTGGAGCATGATCGTGGCCGCGCGGGAGCGCGGCCGCGGAGCATAGCGAGAGCCGGCCGAAGGGCCGAGGCTCAGCCGGCGGGCAGGAGCTTCGTGAAGCGCAGCCGCGCCCCGCGGCCGTTCTCGCGCGCCGTGATCTCGAGCTCGTCGGCGAGCGAGCGGATGATCGCGATCCCGAGGCCGCCCTCCTCGAGCCCCTGCTCTGCCTGCCCGACCCCCTCGGGAATGAAGCCCTCTCCGTGGTCGCACACCTCGATCACGAGCCGGTCCGGCTGCAGCTCGTACAGGACCTCGACGAGCCCGTCCGCGCCGGCTCCGTACGCGTGGCGCACCGAGTTCGAGCACGCTTCCGTGAGCGCGAGCTTGAGGTCGGCGAGCGTCTCGTCCGGAACCCGGCGAAGCCGCGACAGCCCGGTCAGCGCGAGCCGGCAGAGCGTGATGTACTCGGCCTTCGCGGGGATCGTGAGTCGCACGGTCTGCGCTCGGGTGGGTACGGGGTCTTCTGTGTCGGGGGGGGCCATTGCACGTGCCGTCGGTCGCTTTCGGCCGGCGTGGCGACACCTGACCGCAATGCTCCGACTCCGCCGCTCGGTCGCCGGCGAAGGGCTTATCCCCCTCGGGCCGAAACGTAATCGTCCCTTCGTGCTCGACGGAGCGCTCGGCGCGCGACTCTCCAGACGCGTTGCCGAGCCTCCCGGCAGGGGCCTAAACCGGGCGGCGCGTCAGTCGCAACGACACGGTGCGCCTCTCCCGTCCGCGATAGAGCGTGAAGGTGGCTACCTCGCCGGGCCGGAGGCGCTCCGCGACGATTCTGACCACGTCGTCCGCGCTCGTCACCGGATCGCCGTTGATGGCGACGATGACGTCGCCTCCCCGCGTGACCGTGTCGCCGTTGAAGCGCACGTCGGAGCCCGCTCTGAGGCCCGCCTTCGCTCCCGGGGTTCCAGAACGGACCTCGCTCACGACGGCGCCGTGCTCGACCGGGTACGCGAATCTCCGCGCCACGGACGGGGTCAGCGTGCCCGTGGCGATGCCGACGTACGCGTAGTCGACGCGACCGTGGGAGATCAGCTCCCGCATCGAGCGCTTGGCCGCGTTGATCGGAATCGCGAAGCCGACGCCCTCGGCGTTCCCCGACTCGCTTCTGATCTGGGCGTTGATCCCGATTACACGGCCGCGGGCGTCGAAGAGCGGCCCGCCCGAGTTGCCGTGGTTGATCGGCGCGTCGATCTGGATCGCGTCGACGACGTTGTAGCGCGAGGTGAGCGACCTGATCGAGCGGTGGGTCGCGGAGACGATGCCGGCCGCGAGGGAGTCCTCGTTGCCGAAGGGGCTCCCGATCGCGGCCACGGGCTCGCCCACGACGACGTTCGCCGAGTCGCCGAGCGGAACGGGAGCGAGCGCGTGCTCCTTCGGGGCGACCGCGATCAACCCGACGTCGTCGAACAGGTCCCACCCGACGACTCTGGCCGGCACCCGGTCGCCGTCCGCGAACTCGACGTAGACCGAGTCCGCGGCGCTCACCTGTCCCGATTCCGCCCCGGCGTTCGTGATCACATGGGAGTTCGTCAGGATGTAGCCGGACGCCGACACCACGAAGCCGGACCCCTGCGCCTCCTGCGTCGGGTCGGCGTCGCTGCCGAAGAAGGAATAGATCGTGACGACCCCCGTCGCGCGCTCAGCGTAGATCCGGGCCGGACTGAAGCCGTTCCCCGGCAGCGGCCTCGCGCTCACGCGCACCGCGGCCGGGCTCGCCGGCGCGCGCTCGACCCGCGTCGTCGTGACGGCGACCGTCTCTGTCGTGCCGCTTCCGACCCATCCCGCCGCCCGGCCCCCGATCAGCGCGGCGGCGCCACCGACCAGAGCGGCGACGAGTGCGACGACTGCGAGAGCACCTGCGCGCATCCTTCTCGGACTGTAGCGACCGGTGCCGATCCTGCCTCCCCCGGGAGGCAGACGCTCACGCGGCTGGACCGACCGACTCGGAGACCGCGGCGTTTTCACGTGAAAACACCGCTCGGGCCTCGGGGCGTGGCAGGCGCAGCGTGAACACGGTCCGGCGCGGCGCCGACTCCAGCTCGAGCGCGCCGCCCATGCGCTCGGCGAGCTCCCGGGCGATCGCGAGCCCGAGTCCGCTCCCGGAGGCACGTCCGGCGTCCCCGCGGTAGAAGCGCTCGAAGACGTGTGCGGTCTGGTCCGCGGGTATGCCCGGGCCGCGGTCCTCGACCTCGAGCCCGGGGCGCCGGCCGGGGACGGCGCTCAGGCGAACTCGCGTGCCCGGAGGCGTGTGCAGGAGCGCGTTCTCGACGAGCGCCGCTCCGATCTGGCGCGCCCGGAGCTCGTCGCCCACCGCCAGCACGTCCCCGGCCGCCGCCGAGGTCAACTCGTGGCCGGTCGTCCGTGCCAGGCCCTCGAACTCGTCGGCGAGCGACCGGGCGAGCGCGACCAGGTCGATCTCCTCTCGCGCGACGTGCATGCGCCCGGCATCCAGGCGGGAAAGGTCGAGCAGCTCGGTCGCGAGCTTCGTCAGCCGTTCCACCTGCTCGCGCATGGTGCGCAGGAACTCGCGCCGAGTCTCGTCGTCCAGCTCGTCGTCGTCCATGAGCTCGAGGAAGCCACCGAGCGAGAAGAGGGGCGTCCGGAGCTCGTGGGAGGCGTTGGCGACGAACTCGCGGCGGGCGTCCTCGAGCCCAGCGAGACGCCTGCGCATGCGCTCGAATGCCTCTGCGAGCTGATCCAGCTCGTCCCGGGGCCGCTCGGCCGCGATCGGCTCGCCGAGGTCACCGGCGGCGATCCGATCGGCCGCACGCTCCAGCCGACGGATGCGTCGCGCGAACAGGGAAGCCGCGCAGTACCCGACGGCGAGCGCGGAGAGCAGGGCGAGGCTCCCGGCCAGCACGAGCCGCCTCCGCACGAGCTTCACGTTTCCGAGCGAGTCGTGCAGGTCGGCGCTCAGAAGGAGCGTCGTCTGCGGCCCGACGGGTCTCGCCACCTCGGCGAAGCGCCCGCCGCGGCGCTCCACCGTCCCGCGAGCCGTCACGGCGCCGAGCGCGGCGTGCAGAGCCACAGGGTCGGCGTCGAGCTCGTACTCGCTGCGACTCTGCGAGTCCTGGAAGACGACGATGGCCGGACGCGCCACCGAGACGGTCCGGAAGAGGACGACGCGGGCGTTCGCGCTCCCCGACGCGCGCTCCAGGAAGTCCTGCCACGCGAAGGGACCACCGGCGCCCTCGCGCAGGTCGACGTCCAGCTCCAGGTCGCGGGCGACGGCCTTCGCCGCGCGGCCGAGCTGCGCGAGCTTCGCGTCGATCAGGTTCCGCTCGAGCGAGGGGACGACGATCGCATAGACGGCGGCGAGAGCGGCCGCGACGACGAGCGCGAGCGCGATGCTGAGCCTGGCGCCGACGCTTCGGAGCGGATTCATCCGTCCCGAAAGCGGTAGCCGGCGCCCCGCACCGTGAAGATGTACTCCGGCTCGCGGGGATCCCGCTCGAGCTTCTCCCGCAGATGGCGCACGTGCACGTCGATCGTCCGCGGCTCGCGGTAGTCCGACCCGCCCCACAGCGCCCGCAGCAGAGTCTGCCGCGTGTAGACCCGCCCCGGGTGCGCGGCGAGCGTTCGCAGCAGCTCGAACTCGACGTAGGTCAACGCGATCGGCTCTCCTCCGACGTGCACGGTCCGCTTCGCCAGGTCCATGCGCAGGTCGCCGGCGGTGATCGCCTCCGCCCCGGCCGGCGCCGGCGGCGGCGTCGAGGCGCGGCGGAGGAGCGCGCGGACGCGGCTCCGGAACTCGCGGATCGAGAACGGCTTCGTGATGTAGTCGTCGGCGCCGAGCTCGAGCCCGAGCACCTTGTCGAGCTCGTCGTCGCGCGCGGTCAGCATGATGATCGGCACCGAGCTCGTACCGCGCAGCCGCTTGCACACCTCGAGCCCGTCGAGCCTGGGGAGCATGAGGTCGAGCACGACGAGGTCGACCGGCTCGGCGGCGAAGCGGGCGAGCGCCTCCTCGCCGTCTCTCGCAAAGACGACGCGGTAGCCGTCGCGCTCGAGCGGAAAGGCGAGCAGCTTCCGGACGGCGTCCTCGTCGTCGACGAGGAGAATGGTCGAGGAGTCGGGCATCAGCGGGCCTGCCGGGCGCCACGAACGGCTCCCGCCTACTATAGCCGCGCGATGGCGGCCCAACCGCCCCGAACGCGGCGCAGGCAGGGCTCGCTCGACCGACCTGTGAACGCGCGGATGTACCGCGGCACGTGGCTCCTCGTCGCGCTGCCGCTGCTCGCAGCCGCCTTCAGCGTCCAGCGGCCGGCCGCGCTGCCTGCGCCGACTCTGCCGCCGGCGTTCGACGAGTCGTCCGCACTGTCCGTCGCGACGGAGCTCTCCGGGCTGCGAGCCGATCGCCGCCCGGGAAGCCCAGGGGCCGCCTCTTCCGCGCGCTGGCTGTCGGCACGGCTGGCCGCGTTCGGGCTGCGGACGCGCTCAGACGCGTTCACCGCCGTCATCCCGGGCGTGGGCCGTGTCCGGCTCGAGAATCTGATCGCGGAGGTTCCCGCTCTGCCCGCTCGACACTCCGAGCAGGCGATCGTCGTGATGGCGCATCGCGACGACGTCGGGAACGGGCCGGGCGCCAACGACAACGCCTCGGGCACGGCAGCCCTCGTCGAGCTCGCGCGCGCGTACGCGAATCCCGCCGACGCGAGCCTGCGGCCCGTGACGCCGGCCCATCGGATCGTCTTCCTCTCCACGGACGGCGGCGCCTACGGCGGGCTCGGCGCCGAGCGCTTCTCGGCCTCACCGGACGCCGGGGACGTGGGCGCGGTGATCAACCTCGACGCCGTCGCCGGCCGGGGGCCCCCTCGGATCGAGCTTGCGGGCGACGAGCCGCTCTCGCCGCCCGGCACCCTCCTCCGTACGGCAGCCGCGCGGATCCTCGACCAGACCGGAGCCGAGCCGGAGCGCCCGAGCGCTCTGCGCCAGCTGGTCGACCTGGGCTTCCCGTTCAGCCTTTACGAGCAGGCACCCTTCGTCGCCCGGGGCATCCCGGCGCTGACGCTCACGACTGCGAGCGACCGGCCGCCGCCTTCCTTCTCCGACACGGTGGACAAGCTCGACGAGCGCCGCCTCGGGGAGCTCGGCCGGGCCGCGCAGGGTCTGCTCGGCTCCCTGGACGCCGGTCTCGAGCTCACCCGAGGCGGCTCGAGCTCCATTTACCTGGGAGCTCGGATCGTCCGCGGTTGGGCAGTCGAGCTCGTGCTGATCGCGGCGCTCCTGCCTTTCCTCTTCGCCGCCGTCGACCTGTTCGCGCGCTGCCGGAGGAGGCGGATCCACCTGGCGCCCGCCTTTCGCAGCCTGCGCACGCGGCTCGCGTTCTGGCTGTTCGCCGGCCTCGTCTTCCAGCTCTTCGCGGTGCTCGGAGCCTGGCCCGGCGGGGCCGCGCGGCCGCTCGCGCCCGAGAGCGCCGCGGCGCGGAGCTGGCCGCTGCTCGGGCTCACCGCCTTCGGGCTGATCCTGGGCGCGAGCTGGCTCGTCGCGCGTCAGCGCCTCCTGCCACGCCGCGCGGTCCGATCCGAGGAGCAGCTCGCCGGCTACACCGCGACCCTGCTCGCGGTGGGCGTGATCGGGCTGCTCGTCGTGGCGACGAACCCGTTCGCGCTCGTGTTCGTCCTGCCCTCGCTGCACGCCTGGATCTGGCTGCCGCAGCTGCGGGAAGCGAGCCCGTGGGCGCGCGCAGGGGTCTTCGCGCTCGGCCTCGGGGGGCCGCTGCTCCTGCTCGCGTCTTTCGCCGGCCGCTTCGGGCTCTCGCTTGACGCGCCCTGGTACATCAGCCAACTTGTGTCCGTGGGCTACGTGCCCTTTCCCGCGCCAATCGTGTTCCTGCTCTGGCTCGCTGCGGCCGGCCAGCTGCTCGCGCTCGCGGCCGGGCGCTACGCCCCCTATCCCGACGCGGCGGAGCGACCCCCGCGCGGACCGATCCGGGAGCTCGTGCGCACCGTCGCGCTCGCAGCCCGGGCCCGTCGGCGCCCCACGGAGCCGGCGCGCGACGCGTCGTACGGCTGATGCGCCGCCTCGTACGGCTCCTCGGCACCCTGCTGATCCTGGCCGGCCTCGGCACGCTTGCGTGGGCGGGGCTCGTGTGGCAGTGGCAGGACCCGTTCACGGCCGTCTACACGCACTACGAGCAGAACCGGCTCTCGTCCCAGTACGACGAGCGCTTCTCGAGCTTCCAGCCTCCTCCTCCGGCTGCTGCGCCGGCACGTCGGCGCGCCGGCCGGCCGCCCACGCTCGCGAGCGAGCGTAGGAGCCTCGCCCGCCAGGCGCGCGCCTACCGCCTCGCCTCCGGGCGCGGCGAGGCGCTCGGGCGGCTCAGGGTTCCGCGCATGGGGCTCAACATCGTCATCGTCAACGGCACCGACCACGAGACGCTCAAGCGCGGCCCCGGTCGGGACTTGCGCACCGCGATGCCGGGTGAGGGGCAACTCGTCTACGTCGCGGGGCACCGGACGACCTATCTCGCGCCCTTCTCGCACATCGACGCGCTGCGGAAGGGAGACCGGGTCACCGTGGAGCTTCCATACGCCACCTTCGTCTACGCCGTCACCGGGCACCGGATCGTCGTCGACTCCAACCTGGCCGCCCTGAAGTCGCGCGGTCGCGAGGAGCTCGCGCTCCAGGCCTGCTACCCGCGCTTCTTCGCGACGCATCGCTACATCGCCTACGCCCGGCCGATCCGTGTGATCCCGCGCGGCCGGGCGCCCCTGAGCTTCTCGCAGCAGGCGCTGGCTGCTTCCCCCGGCTAGCGCGCGCCTACGCGCCCGTGAGGCGCAGGTAGCGCACCTCCGAGCCGCCGGGGAGCTCCCCCTCGCCGCGCGGGACGAAGACGAGCGCGCCCGCCGCGGCGGCTCGGGCGATCATGTGGGACTCCTGCCCGGACAGCGGCTCGAGCACGACGCCGGTCGAAGCGGGGTCGAGGAGGATACGGGCGCGGACCAGCTCGTCCCGGGTCGGCGTCCGGCGCACCGCGCGTCCGAGCCGGCCGGCCGAGTAGGCCGGCGCGGCGTCCGTCGCTCCCTGGAGCCGGAGCAGCGCCGGTCGCACGAAGAGCTCGAACCCGACGAGCGTCGAGACGGGGTTCCCGGGCAGTCCGAACACGAGCGTCGGACCGCGCACGCCGAAGGAGACGGGCTTTCCGGGCTTCACGGCAACGCGCCAGAAGACCTCCTCGACGCCGAGCTCCGCTTCCGCCTGACGCACGAGGTCGTGCGGGCCGACCGACACGCCCCCGGAGGTGACGAGAACGTCGTGCTCGAGACCTCGGGCGATCGCCGCCCGGTGCGCCTCGGCGTCGTCGGCCACCGCGGGCAGGCGCTCCACCTCGGCGCCGCAGGCGGCGCAGGCGGCCTCCAGCAGGACGCCGTTCGCCTCGTAGACCTGCCCTGGAGCCAGCGGCTCCCCCGGGCGCCGGAGCTCCGTGCCGGTCGCGAGCACCGCGACCCGGGGTCGGCGCGCGCAGAGAACGTCCGGCACGCCGGCGGCCGCGAGCGCGCCGAGCTGCGCGGGCCCCAGGCGAGTTCCGGCCGCGCACACCACCGCACCCGCGCGAACGTCTCCGCCGCGAGGCCGCACGTGAGCTCCCCGCGAGATGCCCGCACCGACCTCGATCTCGTTGTCCTGCTCGACAACGGTCTCGATGGGGACGACGGCGTCGGCGCCTTCCGGAACCACCCCCCCGGTCGAGATCGCCATGGCCTCTCCAGCCCGGAGCGGACGGCCCGCCGGACGGCCGGCCGGGATGCGCCCCACGACGGGGAGCCGGCCGGGCGTATCGCCCGACTGCAAGGCGAATCCGTCCATCGCGGAGCTCGGGAACGGCGGCAGGTCGACGAGCGCGAGCGCGTCCTCGACGAGCACCCGCCCCGCGGCCAGGGCAACCTGGACGCTCTCCGCCGGCAGCGGGCGAACCCGCGCCGCGACGAGGTCTTGCGCCTCCTCGATCGAGAGCAGCTCGGCCACGGACGAACATAAGCTACCGCCGTGACGGGGGAGGTGATCGCCGGCCGCTACCGTCTCTCCGGGCCGCTCGGGGAGGGTGCGATGGCGGAGGTCTGGGCGGCCGAAGACCTCGAGCTCGGCCGCAGCGTCGCGATCAAGCTCCTCGGGCGAGACGCCGACCGCGAGCGCTTCGAGCGCGAGGCCAGGGCGGCCGCGGCGCTGTCGCATCCGAACATCGTCGGCCTCTACGACTACGGCGATGTGGAGGGCCGGCCCTACATCGTCTTCGAGCACCTGCCCGGCGGCACGCTGGAGGAGCGGCTCACCGGATCGCCCCTCGCCGACGGGGAGACCGCCCGTATCGCGACCGGCCTGGCGGAAGCGCTCGGGCACGCGCATGCGCGCGGGCTCGTCCACCGCGACCTCAAGCCCGCGAACGTCCTCTTCGACGCGGAGGGACGTCCGAAGCTCGCCGACCTCGGGATCGCCCGCATGGCCGCCGAGGGCACGCTCACCGCGGCGGGGACGGTGATGGGAACGGCCGCCTACATCTCCCCGGAGCAGGCCGCCGGCGAGACCGCTACGCCCGCGAGCGACGTCTACTCGTTCGGCGTCCTGCTGTTCCGGATGCTCACCGGACGGCTACCGTTCGAGTCCGAGCAGCCGCTCGAGCTCGTGCGCAAGCACCTCGAGGAGCTCGCTCCCGCGGTCTCGAGCGTGCGCGCGGGCGCGCCCGCTGCGCTCGAGCGGCTCGCGGCGAGGACGCTCGCGAAGGACCCAGGCGAGCGGCCGGTCGACGGAGCCGCCCTGCTGGACGAGCTCCGGACGCTCACGCCTCTGCGTCCTGCCGCGGCGGACGAGGCGACGGCCGTGCTTCCGAGGCGCGGGCCGACACGCGCAGGCCGGCCACGTCTTCCCGCGGCGGCGCTCCTGGCCGGCCTCGTCGTGCTCGCCGCCGCCGGCGCGGCAGTCGCGATCCTCTCCACCGACACCGACTCGAAGCCTGCCGTCGAGACGGCGACCCGTCCGAAGACGAAGGCGTCTCGACCCGCCTCGAGACGAGCGCCTGCGCCGCCGCGAGCCACACCGGCGGCGGCGACCACGGAGAGGACGACCGGCAAGGGGAAGGAGCGGACGGCCGGCGCGCCCACGACGCCGGCGGCGGCCGTGTCGACCGAGGGCCGAGAGCCGTCGGCCACCAGGCCGGCCGTCGCCCGGGCTCAGACGACCCGAACAGCGCCGACGGTCGCCCCCACGGTCGTGTCGTCGACGATCGCGCCCTCGCCGACCGTGACCGAGCCGGAGCCGACCGCGCCCGCGGCGACCGACGTCGAGGAGCCGACGACCGACACTGCGACGGTAGAGCCGACGACCACGGCAACCGAGCCCGAGGGGTAGGCTCGGCGCCCCGTGATCTCCGTCGTCGTCCCGATCTACAACGAGGAGCGGAGCGTGGCGCTCCTGCACGACGAGCTGCGCTCGGCGCTCGAGCCGCTCGAGCAACCGTGGGAGACGATCTTCGTCGACGACGGCTCCACGGACGGCTCGTTCGCGGCCCTGACCCGTTTGCACGCCCGGGAGGAGCACGTCCGGGTCGTCCGGCTCCGCCGCAACTTCGGCAAGGCCGCCGCCCTCGCCGCCGGCTTCGAGCAGGCCCGAGGCGACGTCGTCGTCACGCTCGACGGCGACCTCCAGGACGACCCCGGCGAGATCTCCCGTCTGCTCGCGAAGCTCGACGAGGGCTTCGACCTCGTCTCGGGCTGGAAGGCGACCCGCCGCGACCCGTGGACGCGGCGCGTGCTCTCGCGCCTGTTCAACTCGGCCACGGCGCGGCTCTCGGGTGTGCGTCTGCACGACATGAACTGCGGTCTCAAGGCCTACCGAGCGGAGGTCGCCCACGGGCTCGACCTCTACGGGGAGCTGCACCGCTTCGTGCCCGTCCTGGCCCATTCGCGGGGCTACCGTGTCGCCGAGGTCCCCGTCAACCACAGGCCGCGGGAGTACGGTCGCTCGCGGTACGGGCCCGAGCGCTACCTGCGCGGCTTCCTGGACCTCCTGACCGTGTCGTTCATGGGCCGCTACCGGCACCGGCCGCTCCACCTCTTCGGCGGGCTCGGGTTGTCGCTCGGGGTGCTCGGCCTTGCGATTCTCGCCTACCTGACCGTCGTCAAGCTGAGCGGCCACGCGATCGGGCAGCGCCCGCTCCTCACCCTCGGCGTGCTCCTCGTCGTCGTCGGGCTGCAGTTCTTCTCGCTCGGGCTGATCAGCGAGCTGGTCACGAGCCAGCACGAGGAGCGCACCCGGGGGCGCGGGCGGGCGGAGCTGCACGTGGACGAGCTCCTCCTGTAGCGCGTGCGCGTCCTGTACTTCGGGACGTACGAGCGCGGCTATCCGCGGAACTCCCAGGTGATCTCGTGCCTGCGGCGAGCCGGAGTCGAGGTCGACGAGCGCCACCGCGCGGTCTGGGAGCCGGGCGGAGCCAACTGGACGGCTGGGACCCGCGCGGCGCTCAGGTTACTCGCCGCCGAGCTCCGACTTCTCCGCCGGGCGGAGCCCTACGACGCGCTCGTGGTCGGCTATCCGGGCCACTTCGACCTGCCGGCCGCGAGACAGGTCGCCCAGGGGCGGCCCGTCGTCTTCAACCCGCTCGTGGCGCTCGCCGACACGCTCGTGCACGACCGGGGGCGCTTTCGCCCGGGCTCGCCGCCGGCGCGGCTGCTCCGCGCGGTAGACCGGTACGCCTTCCGCGCAGCCGACGCGGTCGTCGCGGACACGGAGGTCAACGCAGAGCACTTCGCGCGGTTGGCGGGGCTTCCCCGTCACCGGCTCGAGGTCTGCCTCGTCGGCGCCGAGGAACGGCTGTTCCAGCCCGGCTGGAGCCCGGGGGACGGGTCGGCCGCGCTCTTCGTCGGCAAGCTGATCCCGCTGCACGGGCTCTCGACGATCCTCGAGGCGGCCAGTCTCGCGCCCGACCTGCCGATCCGGGTGATCGGACGCGGGCA